>NZ_JVIP01000014.1:0-12112 GCF_001076435.1 Corynebacterium sp. 401_CJEI | reverse complement strand
GGGTTAAGTAAAGAAAAGTGTGTCTTTTCCGGGCGTGTTGCGGTTATTTGATCCAGCCTTTTTGGATGCCGAGGTTGTGTTGGTAGCTGGTGTCGATGGCGGTGTCGTATTCTGCTGGTGCACCGATGTCATTGGTAGTGGCTGTGGTGTTGTGGGTGATCAGGTCTGTTGCTGTGGAAAGTGCGTCTTGACCCCATCGTTGGTCCCTGGCGATCTTGACCGGATCGTCAGGGACTTCTGTATGTAGATACAGCCACCAATCCATCACTGTGCGTTGATGCGGTAGTGATAGTCCGCGGTGTCTGCGGGCTAGTTCTTTTATGGGGGCGTTGATGCCACCTTCGAGGCTGTTTGTTGTTGCTGCAAGGTTGTCGGGGTCGATGGTTGTTGGTGGGGGTTGCAGGTAGGTAAACAGCAGGTCTCTGCGGTGCAGAGATAGCAATGATTGATAGGCCGCTCGGACGCGTTGGTGGGTGTAGACCTTGGTGTAGGCGCCGGTAACGGGGTCTTTGATGGTGGTTTTCTCGTTCATCCATTCCCGGTAGGTGTGGTCGAATTCGTGCAGGTGGGCGACCCATGTGGATGCTTGGTCAAGGTCGGTGATGCGAGTGAGTTTCAGGGCTAGGCGGTAGAGGGTTTTGCCGGCATCGGTGCGGGGGTTGCTGGTGGTGTGGCGGCAGACTGTTCGTTGGGCGTGGACGAGGCAGCGTTGGATGCGTGTTGTTGGCCAGCAGTGGTGGATGGCTGATTGGGCACCTTGTCCGCCGTCTGTGACTGCGATTAGTGGTGCGGCAATGGGGCGTAGGAGTTCGGTGTAGGCGGCGGTGGTTTCGTGTCTGGCCCAGGTCCAGTTGATGACGTGGGTTTTACTGGCTGCGATCAGGAGGCATCCGGACTTTAGATAGGTCGCGTCGAGGAAGATTTGGTCATGGATGCGGAATGAGTCGATGGTGGGTGTGGGGATGATCCACCAGCACCATCGGAATCGGTGGTGCATGGTTTGCCTGGTTACGCCATGGTGTGCGGCGAAGGTGGTTAGAGATTGGGTGCCGGTGGCCCATTGGATGAACAAAGCCATGGTGGCGGTGTTTTTGTTGTGGGTTTGGGTGTTGCGGGTAAAGGAGTGTCCGCAGTGGGTGCAGCGCCAACGGGTGGTTGATTTGCTGGTGGTGCCGTTTTTCTTTGTGTTGTTGCCGCATAGTGGGCAGCTGGGGCGGTTGGTGGTCATCCTTTAATCCAACCGGTGTGCGGTTAGCACAAATGTGGCCGGAGGTGCGGGATGGTGTGGGTAATAGCTTTCGGGGAGCTATTCTTTGGTGATTTGTGGTGTGTGGTCTGGGGTTATGGTGGCATGCGGACACACTTTTCTTTACTTAACCCTTAGTGGTGCGCTGGGCGTCGGCGTGGGTAATGGACAAAAAGTGTGTCTGATTCTCAAGATGGTGACTGGTGAGAAGCCAAAAACTACGGGCTGCAAACGTGAAACTGTATGAGTTTATGACACTTTCAGGCCATTTTTCGGGCTATTTTTGTCATAAACGTAGTCAGTAACTTGCATCGCCCCAACGCCGCCAGCCATAAACGTAGTCAGTAACTCGCATCGGTGTCACTGGGGGAGAGGGGGGCTTTACCCGGGTTTGGTGGGGAGAGCTTTTGCCACAGTCTAGGTTGTCCCGAGACCCGGGGCTGGATGTCAGTTTTCAACTTAAAATATCCGCCATGAACTGGCGATTTGCTTATGTTCAACGCTGTTCTGTAGAGTAACAACTCGTGCACAGCGCTGGTAATCCAGAAAGATGAGCACAGCATTTAAGGCCCTGTGGCGCAGTTGGTTAGCGCGCCGCCCTGTCACGGCGGAGGTCGCGGGTTCAAGTCCCGTCAGGGTCGCCACTTGATTAATTTCAAGTCTGGCCAGATAGCTCAGTCGGTAGAGCGTCCGCCTGAAAAGTGGAAGGTCAGCGGTTCGATCCCGCTTCTGGCCACAATTAATCCCCAGTCCGGAAACGGACCGGGGATTCTTTGTTTTTACCAGGTGTTTGTCGCGGGAATCGTCGTAAAGCAAAGTGCATTGCGCCGTGCGAAAACCTTAAAGTGGGGGAAATTAAACCGCGTGCACACCCTAGCGGATAGGATGTTGTGCATGAGTAAGGAATTCGCCTCAGCAGGAACGCTGTCCCACGATAAGACGCTGCCGTGGGTCGTGCGCATCTTCGTCTACACGGATGCTGAGGGCAGCCAATCGGCTGCTGAGAAGGTTCGTGGGGTGCTCGCGGAACTGATTCCGGATCAGGAAGTCAACGTCTACGAGGATGTCATGCCCGATGTGGGGCGCACCTCTTCGCTCGCTGATTTGTGGGCGGAGGCCAACCCAGGCATGGATCCGGGGGATCGGAAGCGTTATCGCATCAGTGTGGTGGCTCCGGGGCTTTCTCACTGCGAAATGGCGGATTTGGCAGGCCCGCTCGCTGAGGCCGTCAGCCCGGGGTGGGCAGAAGGTGAGGCTGCGGCTAAGGTCGCGAAGGGCGATGTCCCGTGCCGTGTCGCTGTCGGGCGTGCCGACGAGCACCCGGGCGAACCCCCGCTAGTGCAGAATTAGCCAGGATTCGGAATTAATCCGAAGCGAGAGCTGTTATCTGGGTTACATCCTAAGAGTCGTTTGCAATGACGACGCTTCACAACCACGAGAGGGAAGTGATTCCGAAAATGGCACACACTATTTCGCATGATGAGGCCGGTCAGCGCTACGTTCTCACCGTAGAGGGAGAAGAGGCCGGTTTTGCCGCTTACACCCCGGTGGAAGGTGCCCTGGATTTTGACCACACGGTAGTAGATGGCAAATTCCGTGGACAAGGCCTGTCCAAGCCGCTTATCGCAGGTGCGCTGGATGATGTTCGGAAGAACAACCGCAAGATTCGCACCAGCTGCTCCGCTGTTGCCAACTTCGTCGAGAAAAACCCGGAATACCAGGATCTACTGGTTGACTAGTCGCTGAAGGGCGAAGAACGCATAAAGAAACCGACCGGCTGCTCACGATAGCAAGAGCAGCCGGTCGGCTTATTTATGCGTAGAGATAGCTTTAGGGCAGGGCTAGATGAAGTCCCCGTCACCCTGGACGTACACCGCCGGATCGCACAACGGCTTGTGTTCGCCGGGCTTGGCAGGGCGTACGCGGCCCGGAATCCCTATCACGATGGAATCGGGTGGGCAGCTGTGGGTGACCACGGAGTTGGCGCCAATCGATGAACCCGCACCAATTGTGATCGGGCCAAGGACTTTCGCACCTGCCCCGACGGTGACGTTGTCCTCCAGAGTTGGGTGGCGTTTTACCTTCTCCAGTGAGCGGCCGCCGAGTGTCACACCGTGGTAGAGCATGCAGCCGTCACCGATCTCTGCGGTTTCACCAATGACGATGCCCATGCCGTGGTCGATGAAGAACCTTCGGCCAATTTGAGCGCCCGGGTGAATCTCAATACCAGTCAGCCAACGGGAAAACTGTGCGAGTACTCGTGCAATGCCCTTGAAAATCCCGCCTCGTTTCCAGAGGCGGTGCGAGAATCGGTGAATCCAGATTGCGTGTAGGCCGGAGTAGACAATGGCATTTTCTACATCACTGCGCGCAGCTGGGTCATGCGCACGGGCATTGTCCAGATCCTCTTTGAGGATTCGGAAAAAGTCACTCATGGGCGTCAATTCTATCTGGTCGGAAGTGTGGGCAATGCAAAAACCCGCTTGCCGACGGAAAGTGCCAGCTAGCGGGCTCTGCAGAGAAGGTTACGGGCGCTTATAGCGCTTGGTTTTAGTCGCGCAGGTCCTCGTACAGGATGGAGGAGACGTAGCGCTCGCCGAAGTCAGGGACAATCACGACGATGTTCTTGCCCTCAGCCTCCGGGCGGGCTGCAATCTCGAGAGCAGCCTTGATGTTTGCACCGGCGGAAATGCCGCCGAGGATGCCCTCGGCTGCAGCAACCTTGCGGGAGACCTCAATAGCGTCCTCGTTGGTAACCGCAATAATCTCGTCGAGAAGCTCCTGGTCGAGAACCTCTGGGATAAAGTTTGCGCCCAGGCCCTGAATCTTGTGCGGGCCGGCGGTGCCCTCGGTCAGCAGTGGGGAGGCCTTCGGCTCAACGGCCACCAGCTTGATGTCCGAGTTGTGCTTCTTCAGCGTGCGACCAGCACCGGTAATGGTGCCGCCGGTGCCGACTCCAGCCACGAAGTAATCAACCTTGCCGTCGGTAGCTTCCCAGATTTCTTCACCAGTGGTTGCCTCGTGGATAGCCGGGTTGGCCGGGTTGGCGAACTGGGAAGCCAGGATTGCATTGTCGGTGTTAGCCACGATTTTGTTGGCCTTATCGACAGCACCGCGCATGCCATCTGCGCCCGGGGTGAGTACAAGCTCAGCGCCAAATGCGCGCAGAACGACGCGGCGCTCCTGGCTCATGGTGTCCGGCATAGTGAGAATGACCTTGTAACCGCGGGCTGCGCCGACCATTGCCAGCGCGATACCGGTGTTGCCCGAGGTACCCTCGACGATGGTTCCGCCCGGATTGAGCTCGCCAGAGCGCTCGGCGGCATCGATAATTGCGTTGCCGATGCGGTCCTTGACCGAGTTGGCAGGGTTGTAAAACTCCAGCTTGGCAATCACGTTGCCCGGCAGGCCCTCGGTAACACGGTTGAGCTTAACCAGCGGGGTGTTGCCAATCAGTTCAGTGACATCGTTATAAATAGTCATTAATCTTATCCATTCCGGAAATCACAGAGGACTTCCTAATGAGTTTTCGCGTGTAGCCGTAGTGTACGCCTGATGCTGCAATTAGTACAGACCAGTTCGTCTATTTTGGGAATTGCGTGGGGAAGGGGGCTGTTAATTCCGGTGTTACCACCGTCACAGCCGCCGCGGCCGGCACCGTCGCAGTCACACCGCTGATTTCGCAATGCTCCTGCTCTTACCACGTTAACGCTATGTGATTGCCCTGCTCGTCTTTACCTCCATTGTGAGGGTAAAGAGCATTAAAGTTCCTTAGAATCCACTATTCTGAGACGTGATTTACAGTGCACGGGAATGCCTTGTAAATAGGCAGCGGCCCTCGCCACTGTGATTGGGCGCGATTGCGGCCCTTATCTGCACAGCGGTTATATGCGATAACCGGAAAACGCAGACAATGGACTCAGCGATTGCGGTGCTTCGTCGAAGCCACTCAGGGGGACTCAAACCTTTGGGGAAGGAGGCGAGGCATTAATAGAAGTGTGAAGCTTTCCTCAGCCCATCAGCCAGGAGACCGACTGTAAATCATCCAATTCGCGTCCGCGGATTGGCGGTCGAGCGGTGCTGTCGAGGTGAATAGCGCCGTAGAAAGATGATTTACATCATGCATATTGCTGAGGGATTTCTCCCAGTTACTCATTGCATTGGGTGGGGTGTAGCTGCCGCTCCCTTTGTCATTCACGGCGCAGTGCAAGTCAAGCGCACTATGAAAGAACATCCAGGTAGCGGCATGCTGCTCGGTGCTGCTGGTGCGTTTACCTTCGTGCTCTCCGCAATCAAGATTCCATCCGTGACGGGTTCCACTTCGCACCCGACAGGTACAGGTTTTGGTGCTGTAATCTTCAAACCTCCGGTGATGGCGCTGCTTGGCTCCATCGTGTTGCTCTTCCAAGCAATCTTGCTCGCTCACGGCGGCATTACGACGCTCGGTGCGAACATCTTCTCCATGGCAATCGTCGGCCCGTGGGTCGGCTACGCCTTCTACGTATTGACTCGAAAGCTCGGCGGAGGCCTACTACCAGGTGTGTTTATGGCAGCGTTCTTCGCTGACCTCTCCACCTACGTGGTGACCTCCATGCAGCTCGCTCTTGCACACCCGGCAAACCCGGGCGGTGTCGGCGGCGCTCTGGCTACATTCCTCGGCCTGTTCGCTATCACGCAGATTCCGCTGGCAATCATCGAGGCTCTGGTCACCGTCATTCTCATGCGCACCCTGCTGGCAGTGGCACACTCTGAGCTCCTCGATCTCGGCTTCCTGTCCCGCTTCGGTGATGCGCCAGCACCGGCGCTGGAGGCGAAAGCTGCAGAAGCCACGGCTGACGCTGTTGCAGGATCTGTCACTTCGCAGAATGCGGCAGCTGCATCCGTATCTGGCCAGAAGCAGTAGCCGTCGTCAAGCGAAAAGAAGCGAAAGAGAGCACGATTATGAATGCAAAAAACAACGCGCAGATTGTCGACGCACAGGCAGCTAGCCAGCCGAAGAAGAACTCCGTGTGGGTCAGCGTTGGTCTCATTGTCCTGGTAGTCGTAATTGCCATGTTCCCGCTGTTCTTCAACTACGGGGACGACGACGCCGAGGAGCCGTTCGCCGGCACTGATGCCACCGCTACGGAGACAATTCAGGAAATCGACCCGAACTACGAGCCGTGGTTCGAGCCACTCGTCGGCGAGCTGCCGGGTGAGGTCGAGTCGGGTCTGTTCGCGCTCCAGGCCGTTATCGGTGCTGGCGTCCTGTTCTACGTTATTGGCTTCTACCGAGGGAAGGCTGCTGCGCGTTCGGACAAGCGCGAGAAAGAGCAGTGAATGCGCTAGAAGCTGCAGCGGCGCGCAGCGCTTGGGCACGCCGCAACGTGGGTGAAAAGATTCTGCTGCTCGGTGGGCTGCTGATTCTGGCGGTTGCGCTACCGCCAATTCCCTTTGCGCCTGTCATTGCGGTCATTGCTTGGTCTATTGCGTACATAGCCCGAGTGCCCCGCAAGCTGTATGTGGCAATGGTGCTGGCACCGGCGGCTTTTGTGCTCGTCGGCGCGTTTCCGCTTTTGGTAGCGCTTACCTCCGACGGCCTTGCGTGGTCGCCGGATGGCCCGCAGCGAATGACGCAGGTTGTGATGCGTTCGTTTGCGGGTATCAGCTGCACGATGGTCTTTGCGCTGACCACTCCGATTTCGGAGCTCATTGCCTGGCTCGACAAGCACGGCATGCCTCGGTACCTGACGTACCTCGCCGAGGTGATTTATCGGATGACTGGCGTGCTGATTCACTCCGCGCGCTCAATGACAGAGGCTCAAGCGCGACGTCTTGGGCACTCCACGCGCCGGGCGATGATCCGAGATGCAGCGGCACAGTCCGCCAGCCTCTTTGTCATTGCCTTTACCCGTGCCCGCAAGATGCAAGAAGGAATCGAGCTTCGCGCCGACCCGAGCGCAATGAAAGTACTAGTGATTTCGCGACCCAGGCAGCCGAAGTTCATCGTGATATCCAGTGCATTACTGTTGTCGTTGATCGCGGCCTGGGCGCTGCTGAAATGGGGTGTATAGGGATGTCGATCAGCAGGAAAAATACCGCTGATCACCCGCATGGTGCCAGCGGTGCCATTGTGGAAGCAGCTGCCGTTACATACGCTTACGACGAAACCCATGTCCTGAAAGGCGTGGATTTGGCAATTTCGGGCGGCGAGCGCCTAGCGCTGTTGGGCGCAAACGGTTCTGGCAAGTCCACGCTGTTGCGTATGCTCGCGGGAGCGTCTAAGCCCAATAGTGGTGAGGTTCGCCTTGACGGCACCGCCTACAAGTACTCCCGGCACGGCCGCAATACGGTCCGCCGCTCAGTACAGATGGTCACGCAGGATCCGGATGAGCAAATCTTCGCGGCTAGCGTGTTCGCAGACGTCTCTTTCGGCCCCGTCAACCTGGGGATTAAGAACGAGGAAGTCGAGCGGCGCGTCCGGGAGGCCCTAGGTACCGCCGAGGTCACCGATCTCGCCGAACGCGTTCCGCACCAGCTTTCCTATGGTCAGCGTAAGCGCGTCGCTCTCGCAGGCGCGCTGGCGATGCACCCACGTGTGTTGCTTCTCGACGAACCCTCCGCCGGCCTCGATCCGCAGGCGACACGAAAGCTTGCACACACGCTCAATCAATTGCGCGATCAGGGCACGGCCGTCGTCGTCGCCACGCACGACATCGACTTCGCGTGGAATTTCGCCGATAGGGCAGCAGTGCTTGCCGACGGCAAACTGCGAGTTGGCTCCAAAGAGGAAATTTTGGCCGATCGACGGTTGGTCGAACATGCTCGATTGGCTTTGCCCTGGGCGCCCGTGGTCTCCAAGGCGATTGGGCGAGATGTGTGCCATCCAGAGGATGTTTAGGCGAGTGGCTTGGTTGGTGAATAGCTCATCGATATGTGCAGCTAAACCGCGCTAAAAATGAGAAAAACGCCCGCGGGCAGGGCGTAATGCCTATGAAAATAGGCCTAGAAATATAGGCGAAGCTGTCGCATTTCTTCGCTTCCATTTCACGTCACACCTGTCCGCGGGCGATCTCCGTGGCCGTGACACTTTGCAGTGCCCTCGGCGCATCAGGCAGGTATTCGGACTTTCTGGCGTGACCGACAATAAGGGGATGACGACTGCCGCAAGCTTCAATGCTTACGTGCAGATCCTTATTATCAATTTTCCTACTTTTCGCCGCTTCCCAAGGTTGAAATAACCTCAGTGCCGTTGGCGAATTTTGTTCCAGATTACCGCTGCGGGACAGTTCCGGAATTGCACCGGATTCCCTCTTGCGTTTGCTGTGCACCACCTTCGGACAACCACGTGGAGGACGTAGCATTGAAAGTGGAACTCAACAAAACCTGTTGCATGTATGACAATAGCGCACGATGCAAAATAAGCGAAGGTCTTTTTCGAAAATGTCCGCATTGGGGGTAAAACGCCGTTCATTACCCTCTGTTATTAACATTCACGCAGTTTGTTAGCGGAAAAATAGCTACCCCCTGCCTTGTATTTATTCGGCCGAGGCGGGGCTAATGACAGGATTTATCCTGGTATTTTCTTTACGTACTTGTAGAGAAACCTAGTTGTTTCCTAAGATTGTGTGACGGATGCCTTAATGCAGGTGTACCCGTTCGGAGGGTACTATCTACTTTGTACGGTTTACAGCCCCCGAAAGGGTCAGTGGCCGCTGAGCGGTAGTTGGCCATTTCGTAGGAGTGTAAGTCGGCGCGAAGTCACAGGCTGATGGTGCCTCTGTGGGTGCCAGTGAAGCAATTTGCCCGTTACGCAGGAGGACGCGAGATGGATCCCCACCGCATTCTGGACGACAATGAGGTTATTAAGTCGTCCTTGGTCGCCCTAAAGAATGCGACTGGTATTCCGGTCACAATGTATGCGGAAGTCACCGATAACTCTAAGATGCAGATCAACAACTGGGTTGGCCTGCGTACTCCGGCCCTGCAGAATCTGACTGTGGAATCGGGTGCGGGTGTCGGTGGTCGCGTGTTGGCCACGCGCCGCCCGGTGGGTGTCAGTGACTACCTGCGCGCCAAGGTTATTACCCATGAGTATGACGACAAGATTCGTGACGAAGGCCTGCACTCGCTGGTCGCCGTGCCGGTGATCGTTTCGCGTCTTGTCCGTGGCGTGCTCTACGGTGGCGTGCACTCCTCGGTGCGCCTGGGGGACAAGGTTCTTGAAGAGGTCACAATGACCGCCCGTTGCCTGGAGCAGGACCTCGCTGTCGTCGATGCCTGCCGCAACATGGATCGTTCTGGCAACGGTAAGGGCGGCCGCATCATGAATGGCGCTGAGTGGGAGCAGGTTCGTTCCACGCACTCCAAGCTGCGCATGCTCGCTAACCGTGTGGATGACGAGAAGCTGCGCCAGGAACTCGAGGTGCTCTGTGACCAGATGGTCACCCCGGTTCGCGTCAAGCAGACCACCAAGCTGTCGGCTCGTGAGCTCGATGTTCTCGCCTGTGTCGCCCTCGGTCACACCAACGTCGAGGCCGCAGAGGAAATGGGCATCGGTGCCGAGACGGTTAAGTCCTACCTCCGCTCCGTAATGCGCAAGCTGGGCGCCCATACTCGCTACGAGGCCGTCAACGCGGCCCGTCGCATCGGCGCACTGCCGTAAACCGCTTGACGACGGTTCCTTTGCGTCCAAACCCGCGGGTATTGGGGTAGTCAGTTCTGCTACCTGACCCGCTACTTACCCCCTGCTTGCCGCTGGGCTTCGCGCTCACCACCGGGGATCCACTTAACGTCGTTTCCGTCATTGGCCACTCTCGAAAGAATAAACAACAGGTCAGACAGGCGATTGAGATACTTCGCCGGTAGGACTGAGGTGGTTTCGGGAAATTCGCGGCAGGCAGCCCATGCTGCACGCTCAGCTCGGCGAGTAATCACCCGAGCTGTGTGTAGCAGTGCTGCGGCTGGTGTGCCTCCCGGGAGGATGAAGGAATCCAGTTTCGGCAGTTGTTCATTGAACTGGTCGCACCAGTGCTCGAGTCGCTCGATGTAATCCGGCTCGATACGCAACGGCGGGTACTTCGGGTTTTCTTCAACAGGTGTTGCCAGGTCGGCTCCGGCATCAAAGAGGTCATTCTGCACGTAGCGGATGACAGCCGAGACCTCGTCGTCGAGCGTGCCGAAACTGAGCGCCTGACCGAGTGCGGCGTTGGCCTCCTCGCACGTGGCGTAGGCGATAAGGCGAGAATCATCCTTGGGAACGCGGCTGAAATCGGATAATCCAGTGGTGCCGTCGTCGCCGGTGCGAGTGTAAATGCGAGTTAGATGAACGCTCATAGCTTCAAGCCTAAGCGCGATATTGCGAAATGTGGTTGGCTGGGGGAGTGGGAAATGAGCGATTTCTGGTTAAAGGCGGAGCGACGCTAAATGGTCAGGTTCAGATTTCCGGGGCGAAGAACTCGGTTCTGAAACTGATGGGTGCGGCGCTTCTCGCCGAGGGCACGACAGTACTGACGAACTGCCCTGAAATTGATGACGTGCCATTGATGCAAAAGGTCCTCGAAGGGCTCGGCTGCTCCGTTACGCGCGAGGGCGACCGGATTGAGATCACGGTGCCCGAAGAACTCTCGCATCACGCCGACTTCGATGCCGTGCGCCAGTTCCGCGCTTCGGTCTGTGTGCTCGGGCCGCTGACGGCGCGTACCCGTAACGCGATTGTCGCACTGCCCGGTGGTGACGCTATTGGTTCCCGCCCGCTGGACATGCATCAGGCTGGCCTGGAGAAATTGGGAGCACGCACCTATATTCACCACGGTTGCGTGGTGGCTGAGGCGGGGCGACTCAAGGGGGCGAACATCAAGCTGGACTTCCCGTCCGTCGGCGCGACCGAGAATATTCTGACCGCGGCCGTACTAGCGGAAGGTACGACTGTGCTGGATAACGCCGCCCGTGAGCCCGAAATTGTCGACCTGTGCGAGATGCTCGTGGAGATGGGCGCCAAGATTTCGGGTGCGGGATCTAACACCATCACGGTTGAGGGCGTAGAGAAGCTGCACCCGACTGAGCACAAGGTTGTCGGCGACCGAATTATCGCAGGGACCTGGGCTTATGCTGCAGCGATGACCGGCGGCGATATTACGGTCGTTGGCATTAACCCTAAGTACCTGCACCTTCCTCTGGAAAAACTGAAGAACGCAGGCGCTCAGGTCGAGACCTACCCGCAGGGCTTCCGCGTGCGTATGGACGGGCGTCCGCAGGGTGTGAACTATCAAACGCTGCCATACCCAGGCTTTCCGACGGACATGCAGCCCATGGCCATTGCTCTGTCCGCGGTGTCCGAAGGGACGTCAGTGCTTACCGAGAACGTTTTTGAATCGCGCTTCCGGTTTGTCGACGAGATGATTCGCCTCGGCACGGACGCGACTATCGATGGCCACCACGTGATGATTCGCGGAAAGGAAACGCTGAGTTCCGCACCTGTGTGGTCTTCGGACATTCGCGCCGGAGCGGGACTAGTGCTTGCTGGGCTGTGTACTGAAGAAGGTGACGTCACTGAGGTGCACGATGTCTATCACATCGACCGTGGTTACCCGGGCTTCGTAGAGACACTCAATTCTCTTGGCGCATCGGTTGAACGGGTTAGCTAGTGATTGTTGGCCTCTGGTCAATGGCTAACGGCTAAGCGCACGGTGCTAGTTAAACACGCGGTGCGGAAAACCATCGCAAGTCTTCGGTTCTGGATGCTTCAGAACCGTAGGGAGTGATTCTCCAGTGGTGGCTTGTGGTGGTTTTCGCTATTTTACCTGGGGTTTTGTGTCTTTGGTGGGGTGTGTGTAATGTATTCGGAGGTCAGCGCGGCCAGGCAGTTTATGTGTTTGGTTGGCTGAT
>NZ_JVIP01000013.1:0-71521 GCF_001076435.1 Corynebacterium sp. 401_CJEI | reverse complement strand
GGGTTAAGTAAAGAAAAGTGTGTCTTTTCCGGGCGTGTTGCGGTTATTTGATCCAGCCTTTTTGGATGCCGAGGTTGTGTTGGTAGCTGGTGTCGATGGCGGTGTCGTATTCTGCTGGTGCACCGATGTCATTGGTAGTGGCTGTGGTGTTGTGGGTGATCAGGTCTGTTGCTGTGGAAAGTGCGTCTTGACCCCATCGTTGGTCCCTGGCGATCTTGACCGGATCGTCAGGGACTTCTGTATGTAGATACAGCCACCAATCCATCACTGTGCGTTGATGCGGTAGTGATAGTCCGCGGTGTCTGCGGGCTAGTTCTTTTATGGGGGCGTTGATGCCACCTTCGAGGCTGTTTGTTGTTGCTGCAAGGTTGTCGGGGTCGATGGTTGTTGGTGGGGGTTGCAGGTAGGTAAACAGCAGGTCTCTGCGGTGCAGAGATAGCAATGATTGATAGGCCGCTCGGACGCGTTGGTGGGTGTAGACCTTGGTGTAGGCGCCGGTAACGGGGTCTTTGATGGTGGTTTTCTCGTTCATCCATTCCCGGTAGGTGTGGTCGAATTCGTGCAGGTGGGCGACCCATGTGGATGCTTGGTCAAGGTCGGTGATGCGAGTGAGTTTCAGGGCTAGGCGGTAGAGGGTTTTGCCGGCATCGGTGCGGGGGTTGCTGGTGGTGTGGCGGCAGACTGTTCGTTGGGCGTGGACGAGGCAGCGTTGGATGCGTGTTGTTGGCCAGCAGTGGTGGATGGCTGATTGGGCACCTTGTCCGCCGTCTGTGACTGCGATTAGTGGTGCGGCAATGGGGCGTAGGAGTTCGGTGTAGGCGGCGGTGGTTTCGTGTCTGGCCCAGGTCCAGTTGATGACGTGGGTTTTACTGGCTGCGATCAGGAGGCATCCGGACTTTAGATAGGTCGCGTCGAGGAAGATTTGGTCATGGATGCGGAATGAGTCGATGGTGGGTGTGGGGATGATCCACCAGCACCATCGGAATCGGTGGTGCATGGTTTGCCTGGTTACGCCATGGTGTGCGGCGAAGGTGGTTAGAGATTGGGTGCCGGTGGCCCATTGGATGAACAAAGCCATGGTGGCGGTGTTTTTGTTGTGGGTTTGGGTGTTGCGGGTAAAGGAGTGTCCGCAGTGGGTGCAGCGCCAACGGGTGGTTGATTTGCTGGTGGTGCCGTTTTTCTTTGTGTTGTTGCCGCATAGTGGGCAGCTGGGGCGGTTGGTGGTCATCCTTTAATCCAACCGGTGTGCGGTTAGCACAAATGTGGCCGGAGGTGCGGGATGGTGTGGGTAATAGCTTTCGGGGAGCTATTCTTTGGTGATTTGTGGTGTGTGGTCTGGGGTTATGGTGGCATGCGGACACACTTTTCTTTACTTAACCCTCAATACCCCCGTTTCCCACACGTTTTTCGGCGAATGAGGATTTCCCTCCTACTGATCACGCAAAAAAGTTATCCACAGAAACCTGTGTAACAATCATGTAATTTGTGGATAACTGTGGAGAGATTTCGTCCCAAATTTCTCACGGGTTACGTGACAGAAACCGTAAAGCATGACAACTTTGGTTCTATCCCCTGTGTCCACAGTATCCACAGCCTGTGGATAACTCTGTGAACAAGTAACATAGTTGCAAGTCAAGTTATGCGTAACTCCAATATTCTGCGGAGTTCGACCACTTTCGAACGCTGGTTCGTAAATTACAAGAATGGAATTATCCACACATGTGCACAAGTCTGTGGACAACTGTGAATTGTTGTAATTTGTGAAAATTGGGACCCGTAACGTGCTTCTTGGCCCGTGTTCACCTAGGTGAACAGTGGAGTATTTTGTCCACAGGGCTGTGGACATGTGGAGAATTAACACGATGTGCTACTACCCCCACTACCCCTAAACACAACATTGAAGTTACGGGCCGTCGTAAAGCGAAAATGGGCATGAAAAAACCCGCCCGGAACAACCGGACGGGTTAAAGAGCGTAGAAGCTAGCGGATTACTTCTCGATGTCGATGGAGGTAATCACGACCGGCTCCAGCGGGCGATCCCAGTGATCCGTAGCCACACGAGCGATCTCGTCGACAACCTTCTTCGAGGCGTCATCAGCGACCTCACCGAAGATGGTGTGAGCGCCATTGAGGTGCGGGGTCGGAACAACGGTGATGAAGAACTGGGAACCGTTGGTGCCACGACCGCCGCGCTTGCCGGCGTTTGCCATAGCGAGCAGGTACGGACGATCGAACTGGAGCTCCGGGTGGATCTCATCGTCGAACATGTAGCCCGGGCCGCCGGTGCCGGTGCCCAGCGGGTCACCACCCTGAATCATGAATCCAGCGATGATGCGGTGGAAGATGGCCTCATCGTAGAACGGGCCGGACTCGGTGCCAGAGGCGTTCTGCCCCTTGTACTCCTTGGTGCCTTCTGCCAGGCCGATGAAGTTGTCGACGGTATTCGGCGCGTGGTTGCCGAACAGGTCAATCACGATATCGCCATGGTTGGTGTGCACAGTTGCAGTAGCAGTCTTAATAGTCACATTCCTTAGGATACCGACCTTGGTGGCCAATTGCTCCTACTGGTGAGTTTCTCCGTGGCAGAAACCAGCGAAAACGTTTCTCAAGATAAGGAAAAGAGTTCTTCGTTGACCCCCATGGAGGCCAAATAGTGCCTAAGCTGGAATGTGAGCCTGCTGCAAATATTTCGGCGCTAGGCCTATCTGGGCCCTAGCTCTTGGACTTAGAAGCATCTTGGTCTCAGAGGCACTGGCGCCGCAGCAGTATTAATCATTGATTGAGAATTAAAGGCGATGCCTGTTGGCGACGCACTAATAAAGGAGAGTCATGAACCCCAACGCAATCTCGCTGGCTGTCAAGGGACTGAAGTCCGCTTACGACAGCTACTCGGATTACCGGGACAAGAAGGCTGCAGAGCTCTACGACACGATGCAGGAGGCTAAGAAGGTGGCAGCTGCACAGAACGAGGCAGCAAAGGACGCAGCAACCAATTGGGCGGAAGACGTTAAGGAAAAGGTTTCCGACGCCCGCGATCAGCTCGCTGAGCAGGCCGAAGAACTGACCGGCAAGGTTGAGACGAAGTCCAAGGAGACCAAGAAGCAGGCTAAGAAGGCTGCGAAGCAGGCCGAGAAGGACGCTAAGCGCAAGGGCAAGAAGACCCGTTGCAAGGCTCGCTGCGAGGCTAAGAAGGCTGAAAAGAAGGCCAAGAAGGCTCGCAAGGACCTCGAGGTGCGTACCCAGAAGGCTATCGACAAGGTAACCGGTAAGGAAGAGCAGCGCGCCAAGAACGGTCGCATCGCAACCGCTTCCCTGGTCTTCGCTGTTGTTGCAGCAATCGTCGGTGTCATTGTTTGGAAGCTGCGCAAGGACGACAAGCTCCCGGTTGACCCAGCTCCGTACCAGCAGAAGGCCCAGGAAGTTAAGCACAAGGTCGAAGAGAAGGCCGCAGAGGTCAAGGAGACCGTTGAAGAGAAGGCTTCCGAGGCTAAGGAAAAGGCTGAAGAGGTAAAGGGCAAGGCAGCCGACAAGGCCGACGAGGCCAAGGACAAGGCTGCTGAGGCCAAGGAGACCACTGAGGAGAAGGCCGCAGAGGCTTCCAAGCAGGCTCAAATCAAGGTCGACGAGGTCAAGACCGAGAAGAAGAACGCTGACGACGCTAAGAAGATCTCTTCCAAGCCGTCCAAGCCGGCTCCGAAGCCGGGTCAGGCTCGCAAGAAGTAAATAGGCGGCTAGATGTACTGCTCGGGGACGTTGATCAATCGTGAGAACGGCGGCTGGTTGTCGCAGGCCGTGTGCGGGCGGTGCTGGTTGTACTGGTGCAGCCAATCCGGCAGGGCGTCGCGTCGTTCTTGCTCGCTGGTGTAGCAGCGGGCGTAGGCCCACCCGTCGGCCATGGTCCGGTGGAAGCGCTCTACCTTGCCGTTGGTCTGCGGCCGGTACGGACGCGTCCGCTTCGGGGTGATCGAGAGGGCCTCGCAGGTGTCCCGCCACAGGTGCGAGCGATAGGCGCCACCGTTGTCGGACAGCACCCGCTCCACGGCGACGCCGCGATCGGCAAACCACGCCACAGCCCGATGCAGGACCCCGACCGCGGTGACGGCGGTCTCGTCGTCGTGGACCTCGGTGTACGCGACGCGGGAGTGGTCGTCAATGACGGTGTGCACGAACGCGTACCCGAGCCTGGGGTTGTGCCACTTGCTCTTCGGCTTACCCGGTGTCGCCGTTCGGTTGTGGTCGCCCTGGCGGCGGCCGACGTAGCGCCAGCCGCCGCCGTCGGGGATGTTCCCGAGCTTCTTCACGTCCACGTGGACCAGGGAGCCGGGGTGGGGGTGTTCGTACCGGCGGATCGGTTCGCCAGTCTCGCGGTCCATGTAGGAGAGCCGGTTCAGTCGGGCACCGGCCAAGATGCGGTGGACGGTCGAGGGCGCGATGCCGAGTCGGGCGGCGAGCTGCACGGGGCCCTCACGCAGCCGTATCCGCAGGCTGACGCACCGCTTCGTCGTCGCCTTGTCCGTCTTGTTCGGTGAGGTCTTCGGCCGGGACGAGCGATCCTGCATCGACTCGCCGGCGCGATAGCGGTCGACCCACCTCTTCACGGTCGGCCAGGAGACCTGGAAGCGGGCGGCGACTTCGCTGATGGGCCAACCGTCGTCGACGACGAGCTGGGCCACCTTGAGCCGGTGGCGAGGTGTCAGGGTGGCGTTGGCGTGCATCACTCCTCACCTGCTGCGACGGGCGTCGTCCGCGGCGTTCGGAGTTGCCCCAGGACTGCAAGGAGGATCGTCGTGGCGAGCGGCACGAGTCCGGCGGCGATGAACAAGCTGGCAGCGGCGATGTGTCGGCTGAGGAGTCCGGTGAGTGCGATGGACAGTGGCATGAAGGCGATGGAGATGAAGAAGTCGAGGCTGGCGACTCGGCCGAGCATCTCCAGCGGTACGTGTTCCTGCAGGACCGTGCCCCAGATGACCATCCCGACTCCGATCGACGCACCGTAGACCGCCAGTCCGGCGCTGATGATCCACGGATTGTTGGTGAGTGCGGGGATGGCCAGTGGAAGGCAGCCGAGTACCCATGCGCCGACCATTACGGGCAGGAAGTGTGAGGGGGTGGGCCATGAGCCGGCGACGAGGGAACCCACCAGGCCGCCGACGCCCAGAACTCCGAGGACGACTCCGTACACAGCCGGACCGTTGTCATGGGTCGAGCGTATGACCGCGGGCAGGAGAACTTCCAGCGGACCGGTCACGGCCAGGCCCATGGCGGCCGCCAACAGCACGCTGGAGCGAACCCAGCGCGTGCGGGCGACGTAGCCGAACCCGTCGAGCAGGTCCCGCAGCGCAGAGGTGGCCGGAGCTTCGGCGTCGGTCTCGGCTGAGCAAGGGGCAGGAAGCCGCAGGGCGGCGATCAGGGCGAGTCCGAGCGCGCCGGCGATGAGGTACCCGCCCGCGGCGGGCATGCTGGCACCGATGACCGCTCCGACGGCGGCGGGCGCAATTGCCTGTCCGACCAACGGGCGGGCGGCGCCTTCGAGGCCGTTGACGGCCATTAAGTCGTCGCCGTCCACCAGGACTGGCACCAGCGCCGTGTAGGCGGGGAAGAAGAATGCGGTTGAAGTGCCAATGATGAACGCGGAGACCGCGAGCATCCAGAAGGTGACAATGTCGAGGATTGCTGCCGTGGACGTCGCGGTCGCGATGGTGAGGTTCAGGGTAAGCACGCTCACGATGACGGACTTATTGGGGAACCGGTCTGCGATTACGCCAGCTGGGAGGGATCCTGCAAGCAGGCCAATGCCGCTCCAGACTACGACACCCGACAGGGCGGCTGGCGTGGCGCCCAGGTCGAGGGTCTGCATGGCAAGGTAGAGGGCCCAGGCACCCTGGGCGAAGATGGTCAGCACCATCGCTGCGAACAGCTGACGGTACGTGGGGATGGTCAAGGGGTGAAGCGGGTTCATGGCATGTCCTTCAGGTCAAGGTTCAGGTGGGGCCAGTCGGCCAGGTCGTGGAGCATCTGACGGTCATGCGTGGCAACGATCACCGCGCAGGAGGTCTGCAGCAGCTCGGTGGTGATGTCGTCGACGAGGCTCGATGACAGATGGTTGGTGGGCTCGTCCAGGAGCAGCAGGTCTGGATCCTGGGCCAGACACATGGCCAGGTGGAGACGGCGTTGCTGTCCTTGCGACAAGCGCCCCACCGGCGTGCCGGTTGCGGAGGCTTCGAGCAGCCCGAGCGAGCCGAGGGACGGCGCCTGAGCTCGACGGCCTAGCTTCGCCAGGTAGGCCTCATAGACCTCGTGTGCGGGGCTGGAGCGGTCCCAGTCGGGGACCTCTTGGGACAGCAGAGCGATGCGCGCTCTCGGATTAACTCGCACATGTCCCGTGGTGGGGGCCAGCCGCCCTGCGAGAAGTGCCAACAGGGTGGATTTTCCCGCGCCGTTCGGTCCGGTGACCACCAACCGGTCACCGCCGTTCACGTCGACCGAAACCGGAGCGTCCAATCGGCCCTTCACAGTAACCTGGGTGGCGTTCATGATGCTCTGTCCGGCACGGGTTGCCGAGGCGGGCCACGCAAGACGCAGTGGCGGCGCCGGGACGCCGATTTCATGACTTTTCAGGTCTTCGATACGTCGGTTGAAGGCTTGGACCACTCCAGCAGCGCGTGTGGCACGTTGGTGCTTGCCTGTGCCCTTTTCAGGTCTCCATCCACCCTGGGACAGGCGGGAGCGTGCGTCGGCGGCGGCGCGGGTCAGTTCCTGATGCCGGGCGACCTGGGCGGCATGGTCTTGCTCCCAGGCGGCCCGTTCTCGTTGCCGCCCTTCGATCCAGCCCTCGTAACCGCCCGCGTAGGTGCGCGGAAGGCCATCGCGGGTCGGGTCGAGGTCCAGGAAGCTGGTCGCCACGTCGCGCAGCAGGGCGCGGTCGTGGCTGACTAAGGCCAGGCCACCGGGGTGGTCCCGCAGGCGCTCAGTCAGGAAGGACAGCCCTGCAGCGTCCAGGTGGTTGGTGGGCTCGTCCAGCAGCAACAGGTCAGGGGTCGATCCGAGGGCGACCGCCAGCCGTACCCGGTACCGCTGGCCGACCGACAAGGTCGACAGGACCCGATCGCGGTCGCTACAGGCGTTCAGGCCCGCCAGGGCGATGTCAACACGGCGGTCTGCATCCCAGGCGTCCAGCCGCGTGGCCGCCTCGAGTGCGGCGGAATAAGCGTCGGCCGCGTCATCGCCCGCGGCCAGCGCCGCGGTAGCCACGTCGAGGGCCTGCAGAGCGGCCCTGGATGGGGCGGTCGCCTCGGCAATGAGGTCACCGACCGTGCGATCGCCCTCGGTGGCCATGTCCTGCTTGACCAGGACGAGGGAACCCACCCGGGTCACCACTCCCGAGTCGGGTTTCAAGATCCCCGCCAGTATATGGAGCAAGGTGGTCTTGCCCCGGCCGTTGTCGCCGACGATCGCCAGTCGCGACCCGGTGGAGACGGTGACGTCAGTCCCACTCAGCAGCGGCCTGTCGCCGAGTGTCAGGTGGAGTGATTCAGCGCGGATGTGTGCAGCGGGCCCTTGGGATGTCCCGATCCAGGCACATGATCGTAAAGGTTCTGTGGTTGGCATTGCGTACTTTCAGCTCGTCATGGAGCCGGGCACCACGAAGCGGCCGCCCGGCAGATGGCCAGGACGGCAGACGAGAGGTCATAAGGGGTCCCGCCGCCGTCAGCGGACGGAACGCAGCTTCATCGAGGCGATGCCTGAGTACATGCGGCCGAGGATACAGAGCCCGGGCGATGCCACGCAAGTCAACTAACGTCCCCGGTCAGTACAGCTAGATAGCCAAAAGCCTTTTCACGCCCGATTGTTCTGTGCAGTTGATGCGCAGGCGGTCGGGCGTTTTTGGTTAAGCAGCAAACCTGACAACTTCAGAAAGACGGGCTGCAAATGTGAAACTGTGCAAGTTTATGACAGTTTCAAGCCATTTTTCACGCCATTTTTGTCATAAACGCAGTCAGTAACTCGGCGTTCTTGCCCCCTCCCCTTCTACATCCCCAAAACGCAAAAATCCCCCGGCCTTACGACCGGGGGATTTTGTTCCTTGTGGAGCTTAGGGGAATCGAACCCCTGACCTCCTGCTTGCAAAGCAGGTGCTCTACCAATTGAGCTAAAGCCCCGTACACCGAGCAATTATACCTTGTTCGGCAGTGGGCCTAGGAGGACTTGAACCTCCGACCCCTTCGTTATCAGCGAAGTGCTCTAACCGCCTGAGCTATAGGCCCCGTGGAACGAGATATAACTTAACCCGTAACCATGACACTTCACAAATCGCCTGGTCAGAGGCCTAAATATTGAGTTAAAAAGCAGTCATTAAGTAGTCATTACGGCTACTCCATAACCAGATCACTGAAAACACCTCTGAACCAACGCGGCCCCGGGGCCACCGAACGGGGGTGACACCGGGGCCAGCGGGAGGCTAGGCAGCCTAGTCGTCGTCGGCAAGCGAAATCTTGAGACCTCCGACGAGACCGCCGCAAGCGTTGTAGATGACCGCGCCGAGGGCCATGAGCCCAATCGACAGCACCCACCACAGCGCTCCTACAGCGGCCGCCAGGCCAAGGACGAGACCCGCGCTGATGGAATCCTCCCCGCCGACCATTTCACTAATCGGAGCGAGCAATCCCATCCCGGAGAGCAAGAGGTAGAGCAGGCCAACCGCGGCAAGCCAGACGAGGAAGCCAATGAAACCAGTGGCCGCCGTAATGCGCATGGCGGACCAGGGGCTCACCTTGTCGACTACCAAGTTAGTTTCGGCCATACGCTTACTCCTTCTCCGCCTCCGAGTCACCGGACTCAGCGGCACCGGTGCTCTTGGTCGCGCCGGTGCGCTTCGGGACTACGTCCAAGGTTCCGGCCTCAGAGACCTTAGAAGCGGTCTCTTCGCCCTCATCCTCGACGTTGCGGTCGATAGCCAGCAGTTCCACGCCGTCAGCGAGGTTGACCAGGCGCACGCCCTTAGTGGCACGCGAGGTGGCGCGAATCTCGTTGACGTTGGTGCGGATGATGTCGCCGGCGGAGGTGACAGCGAAGATTTCGTCGTCGTTGTCGACCACCAGGGCACCCATCAGCGGTCCACGCTTCGGGTCGTACTTGAGCGTCAGCACGCCCATACCGCCGCGGTTCTGCGGGGTGTACTCGCTGAGCTTGGTCTTCTTGCCGAAGCCGCCGGTCGTGGCGACCAGCAGGTTGTGCTCTTCCTCGACCACGACCATGCTGAGCAGCTTGTCGTCGCCCTTGAAGCGCATGCCCTGGACACCGGCGGTGGCGCGGCCCATCGGGCGCAGCGCGTCGTCGGAAGCCGTAAAGCGGATGGCCTGGCCACGCTCAGAGACGAGCAGCAGGTCATCGTCAGCAGAGCACAGACGAGCACCGATGAGGGAGTCGCCTTCGCGCAGGTTGATGGCAATCAGGCCAGCGGAGCGAGCAGACTCGTAGTCCTCCAGGCGGGACTTCTTGACCTTGCCTTCGCTGGTGGCCAGCACCAGGTACGGGCTGTCCTGGTAGCTCTGAATCTGCAGCACCTCGGCGATGCGCTCTTCCGGCTGGAATTCCAGCAGGTTGGCGACATGCTGACCGCGGGCGGCGCGAGTGGCCTCCGGCAGTTCGTAGGCTTTGAGACGGTAGACGCGCCCCTTGTTGGTGAAGAACAGAATCCAGTCGTGCGTGGAGCAGACGAAGAAGTGGCGGACGATGTCGTCCTGCTTCAGGTCCGCGCCGCGTACGCCCTTGCCACCACGGCGCTGTGCCTTGTAGGCATCGACCTTGGTGCGCTTGGCGTAGCCCGTGGAGGTAATGGTCACGACCACGTTTTCGCGGGCGATGAGGTCCTCTTCGGTGACGTCGCCCTCAGCGGCCACGATCTGGGTACGACGGTCATCGCCGTACTTCTCCACGACCTCGCCCAGCTCTTCCTTAACGATGGCGCGCTGACGCTCCGGCTTGGCCAGGATGTCCTTCAGGTCGGCGATCTCGAGCTCGATCTCAGCCAACTCGTCAATAATCTTCTGGCGCTCCAGAGCAGCCAGGCGACGCAGCTGCATCGCCAAAATGGCGTCAGCCTGAATCTCGTCGATGTCGAGCAGACCCATCAAGCCCGTGCGCGCGGTATCGACCGTGGCAGACCGGCGAATCAGGGCGATGACCTCGTCCAACATATCCAGGGCCTTGACCAGACCACGCAGGATATGGGCACGCTTTTCCTTCTCGTCCAGGCGGAACTGGGTCCGTCGGACAATGACCTCAATCTGGTGGGCGACGTACAGCGTCACCATCTGGTCAATGCGCAGCGTACGCGGCACACCGTCGACGATGGCGAGCATGTTCGCACCGAAGCTGGTCTGCAGCTGGGAGTGCTTGTACAGGTTGTTCAGCACCACACGCGGCACGGCGTCGCGCTTGAGCTTGACGACGATGCGCATGCCCCACTTCAGATCGGATTCGTCATCAATGGAGGCAATGCCCTGTAGACGACCATCCTTGACCTGATCTGCGATGTTGGCAATCATGCGGTCCGGGTTGACCTGGTATGGCAGCTCAGTGATGACAATCGACTGACGAGTGCCCTCCTGCTCAATCGAGGTCACACCGCGCATGCGAATCGAGCCACGGCCGGTGGTGTAGGCCTCCTTGATGCCCTTGTCGCCGACAATCTGGGCGGCAGTTGGGAAATCCGGGCCCTTGATGCGTTCCATGACCGCATCCAGCGTGGTCTTTTCATCCGCATCCGGGTTGTCCAGGCACCAGTTGATGGCATCCGCGACCTCACGCAGGTTGTGCGGCGGGATGTTGGTGGCCATACCGACGGCAATACCGCCGGAGCCGTTCATCAACAGCTGCGGGACACGCGACGGCAGAATAACAGGCTCTGTCGTACGACCGTCATAGTTCGGTTGGAAATCGACGGTGTTTTCGCGAATGTCGCGCACCATTTCCATGGCCAACGGCGTCAGACGGGCCTCCGTGTAACGCATAGCTGCGGGGCCGTCGTCACCGCGGGAGCCGAAGTTACCCTGACCGTCGACAAGCGGATAGCGCATGGACCACGGCTGCGCCATGCGCACCATGGTGTCGTAAATAGCTCTGTCGCCGTGCGGGTGGTAGTTACCCATCGTGTCCGAAACCGGCTTTGCGGACTTCACATAACCGCGCTCCGGGCGGTAGCCGTTGTCGAACATGGCGTAGAGAATGCGGCGGTGCACCGGCTTGAGACCATCACGAATCTCCGGCAGCGCACGGCCCACAATCACGCTCATGGCGTAGTCGATATAGCTCGACTGCATCTCTTCATTGATGTCGATCGGGCGAACCTGGTGGCCCAATACTCCACTTCCGAAGGATGAGCCGTCGTTGTTGTTATCGTCGCTCAATGACTGCTTCCTTTACTTAAAAGAGGTTCGCATCCATTCTACAGGGCTTTAGAGCCCGCTTTACGACGCCGTGTGCAACTTTTCGATACCATTGTGGTATCAAATCTGGGTTTTAGGCCTAGTAGAGACGAATAAGACGGCACAAGCTAGGCAGCAAGGAGCAAATGCGATGGCGATGACCTTGAGACTCACGAAAGAACAGGACACCGCTCTGGCGCTGCTGGCGCACATGGAGGGCGTGTCTAAACACGAGGCCGCCATTCGCGCCATCGAATCCGCCGCAGCGAGAGCCCTTCAGCAAGGTCAGGCTCGGGAAATTACGGCAAGCGTAATTGATACTGACATGGCGCTGCTGCGAAAGTTGAGCTCCCCAAGGCCCCGCGGAGTACAAGAATGAGCGCGCCCCAGATTCAGCCTCTCAGCGAGGCCGCTATCCTGGCGGCTACCGATGAACTGGTGGCCACAGTGCCGGAATTGGCCGACGCTACACTTGCGAGGCCGTGGACAATCAGCGCTATTGTCGCCGCCAGCTCAGGAGTCATTGCTGGTCACCGTAGCTTTCCCGCGATTTCTGCGGCAGCGCAGGCGGTCGCTTACGCAACGTTTCACGTGAAACCACTAAGTTTTGGCAACACCGCACTGGGCGCACTACTTGCACACATACTCCTCACCACCAACGGCGAAGAGCTGTCATTCGCAGAGACGTGGGATCTGGTCAAAGGCGGCACTTAGCCGGGGACAGGGCCTAGTCACTCTTTCGGGTAAACGGGCTGGTCGGAATGCGATTGCCGGACTCCAGCCGGCCCGTGTAATACGCCGTGGCCTCACCTTCAGCCAGCTCAACCTCGTACCAACCATCACGGACATAATCAGCCGTCCGGTCCTGCCCGCCAACTAGAACACGTCCCGCCGCGTGCTCCAAAGTGACCTCCGGCAACTCTTTCGCCGTCTTGCTGAATACACGCAGGAAGCGGTCCGGGCCGCACACGGTAAGTTCGCGCTCCAGGAGTCCAATTCGCAGCTCTAACGTACCGAGCACCGTGTGATGCTCCACCTTATTGCCACTGTAAACAGCGAAAACAGCCTCACGGGAACCGTCATTGACCAGCACAAGATTGCCGCCTTTGAGGTAGGCGTGCAGCCGGTACGGTGTCGGCAGCGCGGTCGCCTGCTCGGACTCCTGCACAGGATAGTCACCGGCCGGCTCCGCCTCCCAGCGCTTCACAAACTCCGGCGCTGGTCCCGGCTGCTCTGGAAGCTGCATTCCCGTAGACGCCGAGAAGTCCAGTGTGGATACCAAATCACCACATACCCGACGACGCCAATCAGTGATATTTCCGCAGCTCACGCCGGTGACTTGCTCCAGGAAACGGATCACCGAAGTGTGATCGAAGACCTCTGAGGACACCAAACCACCCACCGACCACGGTGAAATGACAGTCATCGGGACACGGAACCCGAGCCCCTTCGGCTTGCCCAGGTACCACTCCCCCGGCTCATTCTTCGGCGGCAGCGGCGGCACCACATGGTCGAAGTAACCATCAAACTCGTCAAAGTTAATCAGGAAGACGGTCTTGGCCCACACCTCCGGGTTGGAGGCCAACGCATCCAACAGGCGGTAAGTGATATTCGCCGACTGAATCGGCGAGGACGCTCCCGGGTGCTCGCTTTCCGCGGCCGAAGGCACAATCCAGGACACCTTTGGCAGCTCCCCAGATTCAACATCCCGTCGGAAAGCGTCGGTTAGCGTGCCCGGCTGGCGGCGGTGCAGCGCGCGATCATAGAGATCCCGTTCCGCCTCAGGCAGCTTCTCCACAGCGGCATTCAGGCGGTCGACCATCTGCTGCTGCTCTGCAGTTGGCGGCGTGCCATCACCCAGTTCCAGCAGCTTCTCGTGGAAGCCCGTCATGTCGCGACCAGGCAGCCCGGCCTCACGAATGACCTTGCGGCCAATATTTCGAAACGCGGCGAAGAAATCCAGGTTGTTGTCCGTGTAGTTATCCCACTCCTGGTAGACGCGCCATGGCACCCCAGCCGCCGAGAGATCCTCGGCATACGTGCGCCACCTGTACCCCGGGTGCGTCGGCTCGTACGCCGCATTGCCAACCGCTCCAGTCCCCCACGGTTCCTTTCGGGTATCACCCGAAAACAGGTAGTTGCGGTTCGGGCTTGTCGACGTAGGCATTGAAGAAAAGTAGCCATCACAGATAGTGAATGTCTCTGCGAGTGCGAATTGGAACGCGATGTCCTGACGGTCATAGCAGGCCATCGTGCCTTTGCCCTTAGCCTCGATCCAGCCGTTACAGCGGCCGCCGTTTAGTGCAACCTGCCCGTCTTCCCAACCGTGCGGCAAACTTGCAATGTACTCCACCGAGAGATCACCGCGATTAGCGGCGTTGCGAATCAGGTATGGACTGACCCCACTCTGGTTGAAAACGCCCGGCAAAGCGGAATTGTCGTTGTACCCCCGCACACCTCGGAGAGTGCCGAAGTAGTGATCAAAAGAGCGGTTTTCCTGCATCAACACGACAACGTGCTCAACCTGGTCGAGGGAGCCAGCCGGTCGGGGCTGCGCGAGTGCATGGCGCAATGATGGCGGCAGCAGCGTGCTCGCAGCGGTGACAGCACCGACTCCTGCGGCGGTCTGCAGGAAGTGCCGACGGGAAAATTCAGATATATTTTTAGGTGAAGTTGCCATAGGCATCTACGTTAAGAAGCGCAGATTACCAGCTGGAAAATTGCGGTTTAAATTTCCTCAATAAACTGCTCTAGACGGTCAACCACAGCCTGTGGCTCACGCGCCCAGCGATTGTGGCCCAGCCGCTGCTCAATGAACTCGTACTTTGCCGAATTCGGCAGCATCCGTGCCAGCGCCTGTGCGGAAGCCTCCGGGCAGTCACGGTCACCACCACAGTTCAGCAGCAGCGCCGGGGTGGTCACCTTCGGCATCTCAGCGGCGTAGTCGATATCCGCACCGCGCGGTCGCAGAAGACCCGTGCGCGAGAACCGCGCCCACTCCACCACATGGTTACGAGCCTGGCGGCCATAGCCGGCCAAATCAAGCCTGCCCGCTGGCCAATAGCCCAGGATCTGGGACACCACCTGCATAAACGGTGCACCGTAGCGAAGCCGCTTGTACTCGTTGCCAGTAAAACAGTTGTAGTGCGGAGTACCGGAGCCGACCATCACTACGCCGGCCACGTCCGCTTCCGGTCGGGCCAGATACAGCGAGGCAATCTGACCGCCCATGGAATGACACAGCAAGTAGACGGGTAGCTTCTCCCCTGTGCTCTCCCCTGCCGCGAGGTGATCAAACTCCTTGCGAGCCCGCGCCACGGCCAGCGGGTAATCCACCGATGCGAGATCCTGGTAGCCCCAATTGTGACGGCGGGTGGCCACCGCAGTCTGGTTACCCTGGCCGCGCAACTCCGAGGTCAGGACGCAAAAACCTCGACGCTGTAACTCTTGGGCAATCGGCCGGTAGTAGCGAGCACCCATGCCAAAGCCCGGCCAAATAACGACAATGCCCCGAGGCGAACCTTCGGGAAACCGAAGCGCCATCGGGGTCACGGAGCCATCTGGCAAAGTCTCCTGCACAATACGTGGCTCGACTGGCGGTTCCCCGTTGACCATGCTTCCCCGAGTATCTTCCATTTCATAAACATTAATGGCTGAACTGAGGTTTTGTCAGGGGAACCGACAAGGCGAAAACTAAAACCAGGTACCGGCTTAAACGTCGAGGAAGCGAACGTCCTTCGCATTACGGGTGATGAACGAACGTCGTGAAGCGACGTCATCGCCCATCAGAATGGTGAACAGTTCATCGGCCTTCTGCGCGTCCTCGAGGGCGACCTTACGCAGCACGCGGTGATCCGGATCCATGGTGGTATCCCACAGCTCAGCGGCGTTCATCTCACCGAGACCCTTGTAACGCTGAACACCATCGTCCTTGTTGATCTTGCGGTTGGCAGCCAGCCCCTCTTCCAGCAGCTGATCGCGCTCAGCATCGGAGTAGGCGTAGCCCGGCTCACCCTTGGCCCACTTGAGCTTGTACAGCGGTGGCTGGGCGAGGTAGACGTGCCCTTCATCAATCAGCGGACGCATCAGACGGAACAGCAGCGTCAGTAGCAGCGTGGCAATGTGCTGACCATCGACGTCGGCGTCGGCCATCAGCACAATCTTGTGGTAGCGCAGCTTCTCGATGTCGAATTCGTCGTGAATACCGGTGCCCAGCGCCGTAATAATGGCCTGGACCTCGTTATTCTTCAGAGTCTTATCCAGGCGCGCCTTCTCGACGTTCAAGATCTTACCGCGCAGCGGCAAAATGGCCTGGAACAGCGAGTTTCGGCCTGCCTTTGCAGAACCACCTGCGGAGTCACCCTCCACGATGAACAGCTCGGACTGCTTCGGATCCTTCGAACGGCAGTCCGCCAACTTACCCGGAAGACCGCCAAGATCGGTCGCGGACTTACGACGTACCAGGTCACGGGCCTTACGAGCCGCCTGACGGGCATGCGCCGAAGCAATGGCCTTGTTAACAATGGCCTTGGCCTCAGCCGGATTGGCCTCCAGCCAGTGACCGATGTGTTCATTAGTCATGCGCTGGACGAAGGAACGCACCTCGGTGTTACCGAGCTTCGTCTTCGTCTGGCCCTCGAACTGCGGATCGGCGACCTTCACCGAAATCACGGCAGCGAGACCTTCACGGCAGTCCTCGCCGGAGAGGTTGTTTTCCTTCTCTTTCAACAGGCGGTGCTCACGCGCATAGCGGTTCATCAGCGATGTCAACGCAGAACGGAAGCCCTCTTCGTGCGTGCCACCCTCAATGGTGTTAATGGTGTTGGCGAAGGTGTGCACCGACTCGGAGTAACCCGAGTTCCACTGCATTGCAATCTCGACCTCGTGGCCGTCACCTGCAGCATCGAAGGAAATGATGGTCGGGTGGATGATGTTCTTCGACTTGTTCAGAGTCTCGACATAGTCCCGCAGACCATTCGGGTAGTGGAAGACCTTGCGGCGCTCCTTCGGCTTGGTGGTCTTCTCTGCCTTCTCCTTCTGCTCCTCAACCGCATCCTTGGCGATTTCAGCGGATTCGGTCTCCGCCTGCTCCGCCAGAGCCTCGGCCTCGAGCTCCTCCTCGGAGACACGCTTGTCCACCAACGTGATGGTCAGGCCCTTGTTCAAAAACGCCATCTCGCGCAGGCGGCGAGAAATGGTGTCGAACTTGAAATCGGTGGTCTCAAAAATCTCCGGGTCCGGCCAGAAACGCTGCGTGGTACCCGAACCGCGAGTCTTCTTACCTCGGATAATTTCTTCCGGAACAGCCTGGTCGAAGTTCTGGTACCAGGTGTAGCCATCGCGGATGACCTCGGTTTCCATGCGCGTCGACAGCGCGTTAACCACCGAAATACCCACACCGTGCAGACCACCGGAAACAGCGTAGGACTCGGAGTCAAACTTGCCGCCGGCGTGCAGCTGAGTCATAACCACCTGCACCGTCGGCATACCCGACGGGTGCATTTCGACAGGAATACCACGGCCGTTATCGCGGACCTGAACGCCGCCGTCTTCCAGCAGAGTGACCTCAACATCGGTGGCGTAACCCGCCATCGCCTCGTCGACGGAGTTGTCTACAACCTCCCACACCAGGTGGTGCAAACCACGCTCACCAGTCGAGCCAATGTACATACCCGGCCGCTTACGCACGGCCTCGAGGCCCTCGAGGATGGTAATCGATGAGGCGTCATATTGATGTTCGGTAGCAGCCACGGTTCGGCGCGTCTCCTATTCTTGGTTCTCTCCCCGCGCAACATTCGTCAGCGCGCGAAAAATAGGCCGGCGGTCAAGTGCTATCAGCGCCAGCCAGAACCACCTAGGACTACTAGATAGGTCTGGCTAGTTTGGAAGTCGATAACGTCTCAAGAACCGCCTGCCGGTTTTCTCCTGCCCATCTTACCCCAACGTAGTCCCCTACTGTGGATATAGCCGATGCGCTCAAAGGACCAAATTTCGCAGTTTTACGCATACCGACGGCTAATCGTAGACCGTTTACCGACCTTTACCCGTAAGTATCACGCGGTCCTCGGCCCTCGATGTGCAATTTGCCCTTGCGCCAATTCGGCGCTTTTGGCCCAAGCACCTTAATTTCCTCAACCACTCCATCCCCGACGCGTTCCGCAATCGACTTCAAAACCTGTCGCTGTGCTAGCCGCAGCTGTGTTGCCCATGCTGTCGATTGGCACTCGACCACCAAAGTGCCGTCCTTGAACTCCTTGACCTGGGAGTGTTCCGCGACAACCTTGCCGACCATCGAATCCCACTCCGTCATGATCACACCGTGGGCAATATGGATCTGCCAGCCGCGATCAACTACTGCCTTATTCAGCACCGCACCAATCGGCGCAGGTCGACGGTCATATTTCCGGTACAGCCGAATCCCCGCCTCCTTCAATAGGCTCGGCGAAATCACCGTACCGGCACGATCTCGTACCACTGCTTGCGCTGCCCGCTGCTTATCGACGTCCGCAACAATCCCCTCCGCGGCCTTCACAGGCACACGGCTATCGAGGCCAGACCACGAGCCCTTCTTCTTCGGTGGCCGCTGGAGATTCGGTAACTTGTGACCGCCCTCCTTAGCGGCATCGCGCATGCGGAAGAAAGCGTCGCTAATCAGGTCCTTTTCTTCTTCCGGTGAGTTATCCGGCTCCATGTTCTCGACCATACCCGTCACTCTTCCGCGACTGGGTTTTCATCCAGCAGTGAGATTCGCCCCTGCTCAGTCTGCGCCACCGTCACCGTGTGATGAGTGACAGAAGAATCCTCGACCAGTGCCTGAGGCAACTCCTCCCCCACCGCCGAGGTGATCAACACCTGCTCAGCCTGCTGCGCGATTTCCATGAGAGCTTCCCGACGATGCCGGTCGAGCTCCGCAAACACGTCGTCAAGCACCAAGATCGGGTCGGGCCCATCGGCACGGAGCAAAAAGTACGCGCCGAGACGCAGCGCGAGTGCAAAAGACCAGGTCTCGCCGTGGCTAGCGAAGCCCTTGGCGGGGTCATTGCCGAGAATGAGGTTGAGATCATCGCGATGCGGACCAACGAGACAGGAACCGCGCTCAATCTCCGCGGTGCGGCGCTCCGCCATCTTCGTCAGCAGCAGTGCCTCGAGCAGCTCCGGTTCGCTGGGCAATGGCCCGCCATCCAGACTGTCGACCTTCGGCGCATAGGCAATCGTGGCTGGGCGCGAGTGCGGGGCAAGCGTGGCATAGGCCTCGCTGACGTGTTCCGACAGTTCGGCAATCAAATCCATGCGCGCAGCCATTAGTGCCGCTCCCACCTGCGCCAATTGCGCATCCCAGGTGTCCAGCGTGCTCAGTGCGGCCTGCCCCTCCGAGGAAGAATAGCCACGGCGCAGCGTCGAGCCCGCCGACTTCAGCAGCGCATTTTTCTGACGCAAGATCTTGTCATATTGAATGCGGATACCTGCGGACAGTGGCCGTCGTAAAGCGAGCAAATCATCGATGTAGCGGCGACGGGACGCGGGCTCGCCCTTGACCAACGTGAGATCCTCGGGCGAGAAAAAGACCGACTTGACGATCCCCAGCAGCTCCCGCGGAGACTTCAGCCGCGTGCGATTAATCTGCGCCTGATTCGCGCGATGCGGATTGATGAGCAGATGCGCCGTCAGCTCTCGGCCATCATTGACCGCCGTCGCCGAAATGCGTGCCGACGGGGTCCCCGAACGAACCAGCGGAGCATCCGTAGACACTCGATGCGAACCGAGCGTGGAGAGATACCCAACGGCCTCGACGATATTGGTCTTGCCGTAGCCATTTTGCCCGGTAAATACGGTAATTCCAGGCGTGAACTCGACTTCCAACTCCGGCCAGGAGCGGAAGTCCCGCAAGGACAAATACCGAATGTGCATAGCCGCAGACTAGCCCGGCAGGCGCACAGGCATCAGCAGGTAAGTGAAGTCGGTCTCCGGCGTTGGGTAGAAGCCGTCCTCACCGAGCTCCGGGATAGCTTCCGGCTCTGGAATGAGAATCGCGGGACGCGACGGCTGCGTAAAGCCCAGCAGAACGCGGTGGGAGCGAACAGCGCTGAGCCCCTCGAGCAGGTACTGCGGGTTGAAGGCGATCAGAAGTGGTTCCCCATAGAAGTTGCAGGCCACAGTCTCTTCTGCGTGACCGACCTCGTCGCCATGAGCGGAAAGGACAACCTGGCCATCGGAGAAGTCCATGCGAATCTGCGCACCGTGATCCGCCATCAGAGACACACGACGGATGGCATCCTGCAGCTGGTCAACACGAGCAACAGCCATGGAGGAATGCTGCTTCGGCAGCAGCGGACGGAACTTCGGGAACTCGGCGTCCAGCAATCGCGTGGTAGTGCGACGAGGATCGGCGAGGATAGCCAGCAGACCTTCGGAGCCGACCTCACGATCATCGGATCCGTCGCCGAATGCCAAGGTCACTGGCTCGCTGGAAGTGGTATCGAGAGTGCGGGCAGTCTCCGCGAAGGTCTTTGCCGGGATGAGCAGCTTGGTCTCCCCCTCCGGGATCTGCTCCCACTCGAAACTGCGAACCGCCAGGCGGAAACGGTCGGTGGCAGCGAGAGTGACCTCGTTACCTTCGGTTTCCATCCGGATGCCGGTCAGCATCGGCAGCGACTCATCCTTGCCGGCAGCGATAGCGACCTGACCAATAGCCTCAGCCAACAGAGCGGCATCGACAGTGCCGGTAGCAGCCGGAGCTTCTGGTAGCTGCGGGTAATCCTCCAAGGTCAGACTTGGCAGTTCGAAGCGGGAAGAACCACAGCGAACGATGACCTTCGTGCCATCAAAGTGCATCTCTACCTGCTTATTCGGCAGCTTAGAGACAATGTCAGAAACCAACTTGCCATTGACGGCGAAGCGACCGGGCTCATCGACCTCTGCGCTAATACGAATCTGAGTCGAGACCTCGTAGTCATAGCCAGCGAGCTGCAGACCATTGTCATCCGCGAGAAAAATCATGCCACGCAGAATCGGCTGAGTCGGGCGTGCAGGCAGGTTACGAGCAACCCAGCTCACCGCACCCGCGAGATCGTCCTTAGCCGCGCGAATACGGACTTCGGTCTGCTCCATCGTTCCTCCACCGGTATTGGATGTCTGTTATTAGCCGTCTTTTGTGTTGTCAGCACGCTATGTCAGCGCACATGACTGGAGTTACAAAGATTCCATCGTACAACTCTACTGCAGACTGCCAAAGACCTCACTGGGATTCTTGTAGTCCGTCTAGTGCTTGATCGTAGTTCTTACTCGTTTTTGGCATTTTCGAAGTTGTGCGCCAGAGGTTGTTTGCCAGAGGTTGTGCGCAGGCTCCCTTTTATCTAGAAGTTTCTAGAGATTTTTAAAGTCGGGAGTAGTAATAGGGGGTGTGCACATTGTGAAATTACATGATTCCCGCTGGTCTTCACCGGTTTCGAGCTGTGGATAACCAGTGCGTCTAACTGTGGATAACTTGGGGTGTCTGTGGATAGTGTTCGGGCTTCATCTTTCATCCACAAAATTTACGAGTTGTCCACAGCTCTGTGCACGGAAAAACCGCAGTTAATAACAAGAATTCCGCACGCCGAGCCCAAGGTTTTTAAGCCGTGCCGCGAGCTCGGTCTCGAATGCGCGTAGTCAGGTCGTTGACCTGGTCCTTTGAGGGCTTCTTCTCCTGAATTTCCTTAACAATCTTGCGTTCAGCGTGCAAAACCGTCGAATGGTCACGATTTCCGAACTCCCGGCCAATCGACGGCAACGAAAGCTCAGTGAAGGACCTCGTCAAGTACATCGCGATCTGGCGAGCATGAGCGACCGGGCGAGTCTTACCCGGGCCCACCAAATCCGCAACCGTTAGGTCGAAGTACTCAGCCGTGGTGGAGATGATGATCTCCGGGGTAATCTGCACCTCGATTTCGTCGGCACCGAGGATCTCCTGCGCAAACTTCAAGGTCACAGGCTCATGAATCATGGATGCGTGAGCACTAATCTGCAGGAGACGCCCCTCGAGCTCACGAATAGAAGACGAGGTGTTCTCCGCGATGTACTGGAGTACATCATGCGGAACGACCAAATCAGACAGCTGTGCCTTCTTCGACAGAATTGCGATTCGCGTCTCCAAGTCCGGGTATTGCAGATCCGGATTGAGCCCCCACTGGAAGCGGGTACGAAGGCGATCCTCCAGCGTCTTAAGCTCGCGTGGTGGGCGGTCCGACGACAGCACAATCTGGTGATTGGACTGGTGCAGGGCATTGAACGTATGGAAGAACTCTTCCTGTGTACCTTCCTTGCCCTCCAAGAACTGGATGTCATCGATGATGAGCATGTCCAAATCGCGGTAGCGACGCTTGAAGGATTCCTGGGCGTCGTCACGCACGGAATTAATGAAGTCGTTGGTGAACTCTTCCGAGGAAACGTAGCGAACCCGCAGGTTAGGGTACAAATGCTTGGCGTAGTGGCCAATGCCGTGGAGCAGGTGCGTCTTGCCAAGACCCGAACCGCCGGAGATAAACAGCGGGTTGTAGGTGCGCCCCGGAGACTCCGCAACAGCGACGGCGGCCGCGGCGGCGAACTTATTCTGCGGACCAATAACGAAGGTCTCGAAGGTGTAGTTCGGGTTGAGGGTGGGCTCCTCGAAAGGCATGCTCATCTCGGTTGGAGTGCCGTGGCTCTCGGAACGGAAAGGACTTGTGACCTGGCGCTGATCAGCAATAGTCATCGGATTCTCGGCAGATGAGTGCGAAAGCCCCTGGGCCATCGAATCTACGGCGTCCATCGATCGGCGTTGTGACTGGGCACTCTGCTGATTATGGACATTCGGCTGGTGCGTCTGCGACACCTGTGGCGTCTGCGTCGATCCCTGGTGCTGCTCGTGGAGATTGAAGTCGTTCGTATCTGCACTGGGGAACGGGTAGTTGCGGCCAGATTGCTGCTGGTGCTGCTGGTTTGGCTGTTGACGCTGAGCCTGCTGCGGACGCGAAGCTGCAGATGGCATCTGCCCCGAGTGCTGTGCAGATGGTTGAGTGGTCTCTGCTGCCTGGCTATCTTCAGCGTCGTCAGCAGGATCGGCAACGGTGATGACTGTTTCCAACTCCTCGCCGGTCAGCGAAGCTAAGACGGCCTCGATAATGCCTTTGAGCTCTTCTTTTACCAGCGCCTGCACCACTGGCGATTGAGTGCTGAGCAGGAAAAAACCTGGAAAGTCACCAGTGTGCGTCACTGACCGCAGCAGTGCCTTGTGTGGCGGGCGTAGTGGTGCAATGCCCAACTCCGGCGCACCTTCTGGTGAAGTCAGGATAGAAACGACCTGCTCCCAGAGTCCACCTGGCAATTCTGGTTGTTCGCTCACTGTGTGAATGTCCTTTTACATGTTTACGTTCATCAAATTTATCGAGGCGACCTGTTTTTGTGGAGTGTTTTTGGCATGGCGAGAGCGCCATATCTGCCCATTTGGGGGCTATTTATTGTAATTCGCCCTGTGGGGTGTTTCTACACAAGGTGCTATACGCCCCGAGCAGGACTTCCACATGTTTGTCCACACCTGTGGATAAACCTTGTCGCTAATTGACTAACAGTTTATCCACAGTTTGCCCACAATGAAAAATAGCCCCCTAGTCTGCGTTTACCTAGGTAAACACGTTATTTCCCCTGCTCGCTGTGATTCATGGTGTGGAAGTTATCCACAGCTAATGGGATAAACACCCTGTGGATTGCAGTGCATAGGTCAGTATTTCCACAGGTCAACATCGGTACCGTCGGAAAACTTGGAAAATGATTCTCCAGGTAAATCCGGCGTGTTGATTTGAATTTCTCGCTCGATTCGACGTAACCTATCTGGGTGTTTCATATCCATTGAGATATGAGTCCGAGCTTGTGCTTGGACCCGACAGAACGCATGTAGCTTTCAATCTGTCGGTAAGTAATTTTTCCGTGCATCACGGGAATGCGTCAGACGCATCGCTGCCTCGCACTCGAAGCGAGGAGTTTACTGCGGTGTGTTCAGCGTGGACTCGTGGTCGTTTGAGTTTCAAGGAGTGTCAACCGTGTCGAAGCGGACGTTCCAGCCGAATAACCGCCGTCGTGCACGCGTGCACGGCTTCCGTACCCGTATGCGTACCCGTTCCGGTCGCGCCGTTGTGGCAGCACGCCGCAGCAAGGGCCGTGCCCGCCTGTCCGCTTAAGTAAGAGGACACCGATTTCGGTGCTCCCTCAGAGCAATAAGCTGCGTTCTTCGCGTGACTTCACGGTCACCGTACGACGTGGACGCCGAATCGGACGCAAGACGTTGGTCTTGCATATTCGTGACACCGCCGCTTCTGGCGGTGAAGATAAGACCGATACGCAGATTGCCAGGTTTGGTGGTCCACGTGTCGGTCTTGTCGTATCTAAAGCTGTGGGCAACGCCGTGACTCGTCACGCTGTATCCCGCAAGCTCCGCCATGTTATGGCTGCGGCCGCGCAGGATCTTCCGTCCACTATGGACATTGTCGTTCGCGCGCTGCCCGCTTCTGCCACAGCCACCAGCCAGGAGCTGTCCCACGATGTGCAATCGGCACTCGCTACATACGAACGTCGGCGCTAATTCGCTTGACGACGGCCCCCTCGCCCAGGCCCCCGGTGCACGTGTGGCTGAGAGGGCGATTCTCTTCTACCGCCGCCGTATCTCTAATCTGAAGCCAACGAGCACATGTCGTTTTGAACCGACGTGCTCCGCATATGGTCTTGAGGCCGTGCGCCGCTTCGGAGCTATTCGTGGCCTGTGGCTGACTCTCCTGCGTATCTTCCGTTGCGCACCCTGGCATCCGGGCGGCTGGGATCCAGTTCCAGCTACATTCCCCGGCCTGGGTTCGTGGTTAAAGCGAATGCACAGGTAACCTCTAGTAATGCTTAGCCTTTGACCGGGCTTTGTAGACGAAGGCGCGAGTGCGCTGCCCCCTAAAGAACGGAGTGATCTTAGACCGTGCTCAATTTCGTGTATGGGCCGATTTCGGCCATCCTGTGGTTCTGGCATAAGGCCTCAGGTTTCCTATTCGATCCCTCCTCGGGTATCTCGTGGGTGCTGGCCATTATTTTGCTTGTGGTCACCATCCGTATCCTCCTGTTTAAGCCGATGCTGAACCAGCAGCGTTCTGCCATCAAGATGCAGCAACTCGCTCCTGAGATGCAGGCGATCAAGGAGAAGTACAAGAATGATCAGCAGGCTCAGGCTCTTGCTATGCGCCAGCTACAGAAGGAAATGGGTGTCAACCCGCTCGGCGGCTGTCTGCCGATTCTGGTTCAGATGCCTGTGTTCATCGGTCTTTTCCACGTGCTGCGTTCGTTTAACCGAACGGGTACGTCGGGCAATGCGCTCGGCATGTCGGTGGAGCAGAATTGGAATACGCCTAACTACATCTTCGGTGTAGATGAGGTGCGGTCCTTCCTCCTGGCTCGTGTGCTCAATGCTCCACTGTCCAGTTCGGTTGGAATGGGTGAGGATCAATACGCAGCCTTTACCGTGCCTGGTACGCCTGCAGACTTCACCCGCATGGACATCATGATCGTTGCTATCCCGCTGATTGTTGTCGCGGCACTGGCAACGCACTTCAACGCTCGTATGTCTGTTGAGCGCACGCGTGCCCGCCAGGAAGCCGGTCTGGTGAAGCGCCAGGAAGGCCCTATGGGGCAGCAGATGGACATGATGAACAAGATGATGCTTTGGTTCTTCCCAATCATGATTCTTGTTACCGGTGCTTTCTGGCACATCGGTCTTCTTGTCTACATGGTGACTAACAACGTGTGGACCTACTTCCAGCAGCGCTACATCTTTGGCAAGCTGGATGAGGAAGAGAAGGAAGCTGTCGCAGCCAAGAAGGCTGCCAAGCGCGAGGCACAGGAGAAGCTCGCTCCGAAGGTTGGCCAGAAGCCAATCAACCCCAAGAAGGGAGGCAAGCGCCAGGCAGCGCAGAAAGCGCAGCAGTCGCAGTCTGGTGAGGCTTCTACTGCGAACAAGGCTTCTAGCCACCTTCCGGATGGCAATTCGGCGAAGGGACAGCAGGGTCCGGCTTCCAAGCCGGCGCCGGGACAGAATCCCGCGAATCGGAAGAAACGGAAGCGCAAGAAGAAATAGCTGAAGTAGCACTGCGCTTCGTCTACATAAGTTAATTAATCAGAACGCCCCGTATTTGCTGCGGGGCGTTTTTGTTTGCCTTAGTCCCCTCCCACGCAAACAACGTCGCTGTTATTACAGATCTGTAATTTTCTCTGGAGTCTCGAGTTTGGCATCCATCCCCAGTCAATGTTTCACGTGAAACATCGTTGTTGCACTGTCGTACACTAGGGGTGTTGAAAAGCTCGACGAGTGACGGCACAGCTGCCCCATTGGAAAGGTTAGAGGAACTGTTGAGTAACTCCGCGAAAGACGTCGATAAGCAAGAAGCCTCCGCAGGTTTGGTCGATGCAGATCTGCGTTCGGTGATAGATACCGTGTTTGGAGACAATGCCGATCGGGCATACCGCTACCACTCATGGTTGGCCGAGGAGGCGACAGTCCGAGGTTTGATTGGACCACGTGAAACTCCAAAGCTGTGGGATCGGCACATTATCAATTCTGCGGTAGTTGGAGAAGCGATAGGCAAAGGGCTTGTAGTTGCGGATATTGGTTCGGGGGCTGGCTTGCCCGGCATTCCGCTTGCTCTTGCGCGACCGGATTTGAAGGTGGTTCTTGTGGAACCATTGCTGCGCCGTACAACCTTTTTGAACGAAGTTGTGGAAGATCTTGAGCTGGACAATGTAACGGTAGTTCGCGGGCGTGCTGAGGAGAAAGTGGTTCGCGCTGAGATTGGCCAAGTGGATGTCGTCACCTCCCGCGCTGTTGCCCCTCTTGGGAAGTTGGCGGGATGGTCGCTTCCTTTAGTTAAATCCGGAGGCGCGATGGTTGCACTGAAGGGTGGAACTGCCCAAGAGGAAATCGATCGGGATGCAAAGCTTATTGCTAAGGCGAAGGGAATTAATCCCCGCGTCGTAGAGGTCGGCGGTTCCGTGTTGGGAACTTCGACGTACGCCGTGATTATTCAGAAGAAGTAGGCTGTAAGCCCCGCTCCCCCAACTCCACTGCGGATTCGTTTGTGTTCTGGTTTCGGCATTGAGGCGCGTAGTGCCGTCGGGCTAGAGTGGGATAAGTATCGCGGTATGGCAAAGTCCTAGCGACCAAGGTGGATGTTTCACGTGAAACATTCCACAATCGTCGGCGTCTAACGGTTGTTGGGGCTTGATGATTACGCTTTTGCAGATAGTTACTAAGTTTTTATTCGCACTCCAGTGGCCATGATTGGTGATTGCTGTGCTTGTAAGGGGAATAGTTAATGAGCCGGAAGTCCTGGCAAGACACACCCATCGCTGCGGCAGCTCAACGGGCAGCGCAAGTTAAGGCCCCGAACCGTTTATCGCTTCCACGCCCCGAACGCCCGCGCCGTATTACTATCGCCAACCAGAAGGGTGGCGTGGGCAAGACCACTTCGGCAGTCAACATCGCGTCGGCGCTCGCGCGGCATGGTCTCAAGGTGCTAGTCATCGATAATGACCCGCAGGGAAATGCTTCTACGGCCCTGGGGATTGAGCATGTTTCCGGGACCCCGTCGACGTATGAGCTTCTAATTGGCGAACTACAGATTGACGATGTCATCCAGCGTTCCCCTGAATCTGAGAATCTCTTTTGTGTGCCAGCGACGTTGGACTTGGCGGGCTCCGAGATTGAGCTGGTCTCGCTCCTGAACCGTGAGCGCCGACTTCTCGATGCAGTGTCAGATCAGTACCTGATTGACAACGGCTTTGACTTTCTCATTATTGACTGCCCTCCTTCGCTCGGTCTGTTGACTCTGAATTCGATGACTGCCGCCAACGAGGTTTTGATCCCGATTCAGTGTGAGTTTTACGCCTTGGAGGGTGTGACTCAGCTGATGAATAACGTGCAGATGATTCGTCAGCATCTCAATCCGGAGCTACATATTTCTGCTGTGCTGCTCACTATGTTCGATGGCCGCACCAAGCTTTCGGAAGAAGTTGCCAATGAGGTTCGTAACTACTTCGGTGAGGTTGTGCTACGTAATCTCATCCCTCGATCCGTGAAGGTATCGGAGGCTCCGGGATATTCGCAGACCGTAATTTCCTACGATCCAGGGTCTCGGGGCGCAGTTGCTTATCTTGACGCCGCGAAGGAATTGGCAACGCGTGGCGACTATTCAGCAGTTCCGGGTGGAAGTGCGATTGGGCAAAAACCAGCTTCCTCCCCTACCCCGTCCAATTCCACTGAGACAAATTAAAGCCACTAGGAGTAGTAACCGATGTCGAATCAAAAAAAGGAGAACCGCAAGGGAGGGCTCGGTCGCGGTATCGCCGCGCTGATCCCAACTGCTCCGGCGGCTAACCCCTCGGTAGGTGAGAGTGCCGCGGATATTATCTTCGGTCCCCGCCGTACCCAGGGGACGAAGCAGCCTGGAAGTAGCGGAGTTGCCGACGTACTGGGGGCAGCCGCGACGGGATCCGGCACCTCGTTGACTGAAGGGAAAAACGCCGGAAAATCTGCAAAATCCGGCCAGAGCAAACCTCATACCAATGAGGCGCAGAAACGTCACAGTGACAATAAGACTATTGGTAAGTGTAGCGATGTTTCACGTGAAACATCGCCCTCGACGACATCGGGAGTAGCGGACCATAGCGGCGCCAAGCCGACCGATGTTGACACTTCGGCCGCAAACGAGTTTGGCGCGACCTATCGCGAAATCAACTTGAAGCTGATCACGCCGAACCCGAAGCAGCCACGAGAGGTCTTCGATGAGGAGCCCCTAAATGAGCTCGCTCACTCTATTCGTGAGTTCGGTCTATTGCAGCCGATTATCGTACGACCAATCTCTGAGGATAGTCGTGCGGCCGCACTCGAGGCAGCGCGCAAGGAAGATCCGAACGCGCCGCAACCCGAGTTTGAAATCATCATGGGTGAACGTCGCTGGCGTGCTTCTCAGCGAGCTGGGGTCGACACGATTCCCGCCATCGTTCGCGATACTCCAAACCAGGACATGCTTCGCGATGCCCTACTAGAGAACATCCATCGCGTTCAGCTGAACCCACTCGAAGAGGCCGCTGCGTACCAGCAGCTACTCGAAGAGTTTGGTGTAACTCAGGCAGAGCTGGCGGATCGAATCGGTCGCTCGCGGCCCGTTATTACCAACATGATTCGACTCTTGCAGTTGCCGGTGGAGGTACAGCGACGAGTAGCGGTCGGTGTTCTGTCGGCTGGTCACGCACGTGCCTTGCTTGGAGTTAAGGCAGGTAAGGAAGAACAGCAGCGCCTCGCCGAGCGAATTGTTGCTGAAGGACTATCCGTCCGTGCGACCGAAGAAGCAGTGACATTACTCAATGCCGGCGAGCGACCGAAAAAGCAGCACCGCGAGCCCACTCCGCAGCCGGAGGTCCTTCACAATTGGGCTGACCGCCTGTCCAATTCTTTTGATACGAAGGTGACTGCCCAGATGGGCAAGCGTAAGGGCAAAATCGTTATCGAATTCGGCAACCTCGAGGACTTTGATCGCATCATGTCACTGATGCATCTCGACGAAGAGTAAACCCGGTTACTGTGACTGAAGTATTCATCGAGAAAATTTCGCTGGCCGACATCGAAGGAATCTATCCAGAGACGATGTTAAGCCTGTTTTGGGAACAGGGCATGGAGCATATCCGTACAGCAACTGCCCTACCCCAGTTCTCGACTGAGCCGCGCGAACCTAATTTGGACCCCAGCACGCCAGAAGAGGATGAAGCGCTCAACGGTGATTTAAAGCATTCGGACGGCCAACCCCCTACTCGGCCAGGCGGAGCTAGTGAAAGCCTCTTAAATGGCGATTTAAGCCCTGATTTAGCCGCCCAGGTGCGCTTGGAGAAGGAAGCATGGCTCAATACCGTCTACCTTTCCTGGGGACCGTGCGGATATTCACTACGACGAAAGCCACCGGCATCACTTATCGATGGGAAACCTGAGACCGTCGGCACGCTGCTCTTTGCTCCGCCACGCTTCTGCCCGACGACATTTTCCATGCCTTCCGGACCAATATCGCCGGATGCGATTGCGCTGACGAGTCTGCATTACAACGCTTTAGAGGTTGACGATGACATGCTCCGCGTGCTCATTGTGACCGCTCTGCACAAGCTCGCGCTGCGCGGGATTTCAGCGGTAGAAGCGTTTGGTTGTAGTGGCACGGCGGATTCTATGTCGGCATCCACGCCGTCGTCGCCAACGCCTGACGACGGTACGGAGAATCTAATTGCTGATTTCGAGGCGCAACTCGAAGAAAAGCTGAATCCAAAGCCGTGTATTTCAGATTCGTTGGCGGCGATTAACCATAACGCCGGTGATTTGATTCGTACGCGAATCCTTCTTGACTCCGGGTTTCGGGTGGTGACTCCACATCCGATTCATCCGAAACTCCGTATCGAGTTGGATGCGGAATTGGACTGGGACGAAGAAATCGGCCATGCGTTGGATCTAAGTGCGAAAGAACCCTTTATGCGCTCAAAGCTGTTCAGTCTTTAGCGCTGGGTTTCATTGGTCAGCCGTGTTTAGGCTTTTTCCTCTTCAATCAGCTGCGCAAAGCTGTAAGCGCCGGTCATTGGCTGCTGCTCTTCATCGCCCAGGTACAGACGCTTTACAGCGACAACGATAGATTCGGCAATTACGTCCCGCTGATCTGGGGAAGAAAGAATTGCGACGTCATCCTCGTTGGTCAGGTAACCAACGGCGACTTCCACCGTGGGCATCCTGGTCAGACGGAGGAGATCCCAGGTACGGGCGTGCGAGCGGCAGTCCACCAGGCTCGTACGGGCAACAATCTCCCGCTGAATAAGGCCAGAGAGCTGTTCGCCAAGAATGGAGTTGGAGCCCTTCATCGAGCCAAAGTAAAAGGTCGCAATACCGCTGGCGCGGTTGTTGTGATAGTGGTCAGCCTGCAGGGAGATGAAGACGTCAGCGCCAAATGCGTTGGCCATCTCAGCGCGATCCTCGATGGACGGATTGTCGGTACGAGGACGAGACAGAATAGTCTCTGCACCTGCCGCGACAAGGCGACCTTCAATCCGAGAGGCCAAATCCCAAAGAATCTCTTCTTCAGAAATCTGACCGTAAGGGCCGTCGACCACAATGCCGGGCTCCCCTGCCCCAAGACCTGGATCAATGACAATGCGCTTTCCAGAGAGCTTCGGCCCCATCGTGCGCAGTATTTCCTTCTCGTGGAAGGCGTTTACAGAGCCACCAGTAACCCTCCTGCCCAAGTAGCTGAGCGCCCGGAGAGTAACGGGACCACAGATACCGTCGGGCTCCAGCCCGTAATTGAGCTGGTATTCACGTACAGAGGCATCGGTCTTCGGGCCAAAGTGGCCGTCTACTCGGGCATCGTGGAAGCCGAGTTCCTGCAAGGTAGCTTGGAGAACGCCTACGTCCTCACCGGTCATTTGAGACAGTGGATCATAGGACAGTACGCGGGTGCCCAGAGTGTACGAGGCTTCTCGCAGTAGGCGCAGGGTGCTGTCGCGGATGATCCCGTCGGCATAGACACCGCGGGACTGTTGGAACGCCAGGAGAGCGTTGCGCATATCCTCATCAAAGAGGTCATCGTCACCAGACCACTGAGGCGAGTTCTCCTCCGCGGCTGAGCCCTCCCAATTGGGCAGAAGCCCAAGACGAGCCAGGGTAGAACGTACCTCGGCTACACGAGGTGACCTATCGCCCACCTTCAGAAACTCTGGCACGAAAACTCCCTTCCGAACTCCACAATTATGTTTAGGCCGTTGTGGGTCCTCACAACACTTAATCAGTATTACTGGCCAGTGAGCTAAACGAAACTTCAGTTAGGAAATCCCGCGTACTCTCAGAGGATATGGTCAGCAATACCTCTCAAGTTGGCGGCAACCTGGTTCCTTCACGGTATTAAGGAAGACGTAAACCGCCATTTCCAGCAAGATTACCAGGTCGCAGGCGCGAATTGATTGTTACGAGGGCGCGTCGGCTAGCCCGACGGCAGAACCCCAGGAATAACTCTAAATCACAACCACAACTTCAGTCACATCATAATGGGGTGTGTCCAACGAAGGTGGCAGTAGCGAAGTGACGGGTGGGCAGTCGTAACCTCGTATCGGATAAGGAGCAACCCCAAGTTCTTTTAAAGGTGCTTTTCGATGAGGGACGTGATTTCGCCCTTCGGGCGGACTCCGCGAATCTCTTCGACCTTCTTGCCGTCCTTGAATAGGAGCAGGCTTGGGATGGACATGATCTGGAACATGCCAGCCAGTGCACGCTCCTCATCGACGTTGACCTTGGCGATGACGGCCTTGCCATCGAGCTCGGTCGCAACCTCGTCCAAAACGGGAGCAATCTTTTTACACGGGCCACACCACTCTGCCCAGAAATCAACAAGCACCGGCTTATCGGATTCGAGGACATCGGACTTAAAGGTGTTGGCGGTGACGGTTACCGGAGTCATGAAATTCTTCTCCTTAGAATGAGCTCGTTTGAGTTCTTAGTGGTTTTGTTTTGTGGTCTTGATTCTAATTTTTCAACCTAGCTTCTTCAGCCTCGCGTACGGATTTGGCGCTCAAGGCGTCAAAAATTAGGGCTTCCGGTGGTGCGAGTGAAGTACTAAATTGTTAATTAATGGTGTTCTTGAGAACGCTGCAAGTGCTCGATGAGTACGGGGCGTACCGGGCTATAACACGTCCCGCTGCGCCCTGATTGAGCTACAGCAAACAACAATTGGTCTTACCGACTATCGGATATTCCCCATAGTTGGATATCTGCAATCGTAGGGCTTATCCAACAATTGCGATACCCCAACTATTAGGTGTTTATCCAGCTAGTGCGACTGCCCTGCTGTCAGCTACCGAGCAACAGTTTCCAAGTAGTGCTCAGCATCCAGCGCAGCCTTGCAACCAGAACCAGCGGCGGTAATTGCCTGCTGGTAATGCGAGTCAACAACATCGCCCGCCGCAAAGACGCCCTTGAGAGAGGTCTGGGTGCTCGGAGCGGCTACCTGAATGTAGCCATTCTCATCGCAATCCAGCTGATTGCGAACCATCTGCGAACGTGGCTCGTGGCCAATTGCTACGAACATGGCAGTCACATCCAGGACGGACTTCTCACCAGTGACGGTGTCTTCCAGCTCGAGACCGGTAACTGAACCCTTGTCCTCACCAAGAACCTGGGACACAACCTTGTTCGTCGCAAAGCGAATCTTGTCATTGTTCTGCGCGCGCTCGACCATGATCTTCGACGCACGGAACTCATCGCGGCGATGGACAATCGTCACCGAGCGGGCGAACTTGGTAAGGAAGGTTGCCTCTTCCATAGCGGAGTCACCGCCGCCGATGACGGCGATATCGTGGTCGCGGAAGAAGAAACCATCACAGGTGGCACAGGCGCTGACACCATGACCAAGCAGCGCCTGCTCACCCGGAGCACCGACATAACGCGGAGCGGCACCGGTTGCCAGGATGACAGCGTGAGCCTTGTGCTCTTCTTCGCCAACCCAGACAGACTTGATATCGCCGGTGAGATCCATGCGATCGACAATCTCCATGCGCAGGTCAGCGCCGAAGCGCTCTGCCTGTGCGCGCATCTGATCCATCAGCTCTGGGCCCATGATGCCCTCGGAGAAACCTGGGTAGTTCTCCACATCGGTAGTCGTCATAAGCAGGCCGCCAAACTCGATGCCCTCGAACACCACAGGCTTCAGGTCGGCACGGGCTGCGTAGGTGGCAGCCGTGTAACCGGCGGGACCGGAACCGACGATGATCAGGTCGTGAACGATATCGCTCATGAAGACTCCTATAATTTTTATCTCTCACATCACATGGCGCACAGTGATGCTCAGTAGTAAGCAAATTTTTCAGCTCCGGGAAAGAAATTACCGGAACCAGCCACCTCAACCAACGTGAGGTTAGCCATCTCTATTCCCCCAGCCTCTCCCCTGCTCCGCAGTTGTTAGGCCACCTGCACTTCTTCCAATTGTCGCCGAAGCGTACGACGCGCCCGCGCCCGCCGAGACTTCAACGTCCCGCTCGGCTGCCCAATACTGCGAGAGGTCTCCTGCAGCGAATATCCAAAGATGTCCAAGTACAGCAGGGCATCCCGTTGATCCGTTGGCAGCTGCTCCAATGCGGCGGCCATAGTCACACGTAGCGGAACATCCGGGCAGGGAATCGGCTGTGAACTCATAAACGTCTCAAAATCCTCCTCCTTATCGCAGAGAGGGATCTCCCCGAAACGACCGCGGTTGTGGTCAATACACGCATTCTTCACGATGCACGTCAGCCACGTCGCCACCGTCGAACGCCCGCGAAAATTCGCCGCCCCCGCAATTGCCCGCGCCAGCCCCTCCTGTACCCCATCCAAGGGATCGAAATCATCCCGACGATAGCGCCGCGCCATCGCTACCAACTGCGGATAATAACGCCGTGCCAACACCGCGAACGCGCGACGATCCCCCGCCAGGTGCGCCTTCAATAATTCACGATCGACCTCGTCCGCAGATGCATGCTTTTGCATACCGACGACGCCACAATCCCCCAGTCGCCGACCCATGCGGGCCTTACGGTGACTGTCCCCAATTCGATTTCTTCCCCCAAAGTTCATGGCTCCTATGCAAACACGAAACCCGCGCTCTCCGCTTGGCAAAACTGCCGTGGAGACCGCGGGCTGTGGATGAATTTCAAAACGTCCCAGTAGCTGTGGATAACTTGGGACAACTTGAACTGTTGCCACCTAAGGCAAGCTCAGAGCGTTATTCCGTACCACGCACCTGAATGTCGCCAATAGCAACTGGCAGCAACGAATCCGGAGATTGCTCAGCCAGATTGCGGTCGCCGACAAGTGGGTTGTCCGCATCGGAATTCTGCGACTCAGCATCTGTATCAGCATCTGTATCAGCGTCAGTGTCTGAGTCGCTGTCGGCTACCGCTTCCGCAGCCGTCGGCAAGCCGGAGATCCAGACAACAAGGTTCTTCCACTCAGTGTCGCGGCTATCGATTTCGATGGTCGTCGTACCTGAGGTGGCAGTAGCGCTTCCGAGAACCGTTGTGTCATCCAAGTTCGTCGAGTCAGCATCTCGTAGGCCGCGAACTTCAATGTGTGCGCCCGGGGTCGCCGCGACCTTAAGCTCTCGAATGGTTGCCGGTTCATCGAGAGTGACCCGAATACCAACGCCAGGTTTGAAGTCCTCTGGACGATTGCCGAACTGGCTGAGGTAAGTCGAAGTTACCCAGAAGCTTTCCTCGTCACTATCGATGGTCAGCTCAGCCATGTCTGGATTGTCTGGACCGGCTGCCGGGTTGTCGCTGTCGGCCTGCCACTCGTTAGCGTCGGCAAGCGAAAGCGTCGTGATCGGAGCCGGGCCGCGTCGTACGGACTCGGAGTTAATCGGTGCGTCTGAGGAACGGTTAACCAGACCAAAGATGCCCGCGGCGACAAGTGCACCGACAATGACTACACCGACAACGACTGCGCCGGTGCTGAATGCGCGGGTGCGATTCTTGGTGTGGTGAGCGTTTGATTGGGCTGCACCGTCGGCATCGACGGATTCGCGCGCACCGGTGTCGGGGTCGATTGCGAGAAACTCCGAAGAGTCGGGGCCGAGCGCTGCAGTGCGCAAATCCTCCGCGAGTGTGCGAGCTGGCGACTCCTTTTGGTTGAAGTTCTCCGGGCGAACCTGCTTCGCGCGGTCGATGGCAGCAGAAATATCGGAGGGGATATTTGGCACGTTGTAGAACAGCTCGTCGATGACAGAAAGCAACGCGTTGTAGTCCGAACGTTGCGAGCTATCGGGCAAAACGACGGGGAAAGCGTCGTAGATGTGGCCGTCGCTGCTGATGCGCAATTGCCCAGGCTTGTTTGTCAGGCCAAGGCAACGTCCAGATTCGTGGGCGTCGGCGATTGTCTCGGCAAGTGATGCTACTGCGAGTGCCAGGGCATCCGGGTGGGCGGCCTGATCGAACCGCTCAATACCGATACTGCTGGTCCAGTCGGCGACGATGAGCACCTCGGTGCGTGTCTTCGCCACGCTATGAATGCGGGACATCCCGGTGCCGGCCAGGTCACGCAGCTCGTTGGTCGTCGTGGCAATCTTCTGGGCAGCAACCGATGGCGAAGTGTCGTAGTACGGCAGTGCAATCGTGTCGACGAAGACAAGTGCGACATCTGAGTTGTCGGGATCTCCCATATCCATGGCGCGCCACAGGCGCAGACCTGGGTAGGTCGCGACTTCAGAACGCAGACGGAAACGACCACCTGAGACCATCTCGCCGGGTACATAGCGGGTCGGGCGAGAACCCTGCGTCGGCATCGGCGGCAACAGCGGCGAAGCGGTGAAGCCCTCGTTTGCCAGACCCGTGGCCTCGCCAATCAGGTTCGACGGGGCAATCGAGAAAGCATCAGCGGCGAAGCCACGTTCGCGCTCCATATCCTCACGGTCGGCGACGGCATTGTCGGCTGCATGAGGCTGCGGAGCAAAGCGACGTAGACCCGGAATGCGGCCGAGGAAGCCACCCAGAACGCGGACCTCTTCCAATGGAGCCTGAGCGAGCACCAGGCCGGTACCGATGAGGAAGACCACGCCGGTGACGATGGTCTGCAGTAGCACACCGAAGGAACCGAAGAAATCGAACAGCACAAGGTCGGTCAATGCGAATGCGCCCCAAGCAACGGCGACACCGACAAGCGACGCCCCCAGTGCCCACAGCACGGTGTGGACGGTCGCCTTACTGTCCAAGTGTCCGAGAGTGCGGCGCAAGAGCAAGAAGCCAATTATTGCGCCGGCGACGAAACCGAAACCGTTGGCGGCACCGAGCAACACGACGACGGTCTCATCGTCAGAAGCCAGACGAGGAGCGAAGAACGACAGAATCACCTTGACGGTGGTAATGCCGAGGATGATGAAAGTCGGGGTCCAGGCCTCTTCACGGGCGTAGAAAACACGCAAGTGCAAAAGCACAATGGCGTATGGAATAAGCGAGAACGCCGAGAAGGACAGCGTCCAGCCGAGAATCTCTGCGGTTTCGCGGGGGAACTCCAGATACGCGAAAAGACCGACGGCGATGGGGCGGCCGAATGCGGTGAAGAAGGCAACGATCGGCACCAGCGCAATCATGGTCAGGCGGGTACCGATGGACAGATCTCGGACCACTGCCCCATCGTTGCCGTCGGCTGCATTGCGGGACAGTCGCGGCATGATGGCGGTCAGCAAGGTAACGCCGATGATGCCGTAGGGCACCTGCAACAGCAGCCAAGCCTGCTGGTAAATCGTCGGCGCTGCCTTGGAGGCAGTCGAGGCAATATTGGTGGTGATGAAGTAACCAGCCTGGGAAATTGCCACGTAGGTGATAATCGCGACACCCATGCCGGTGAACTGTTTGATGCGGTCGTCGATACCCCACAGCGGACGCAAATCAATGCCCGCGCGCTTGAGGTAGGGAATCATGATGGCTGCCTGAATGACGACACCCAGGGTGGTACCAAGACCCAAAAGCAGGATGTGCGGATCGGAGAGTGAACCGTCCGAATCTGGACTCAACTGGCCGGGCAGGAACAGATATAGCAAGAGCGTGGCAATGGCCACGACGTTGTTAGCGACAGGTGCCCACGCACCGGGTTTAAAGATTCCCTTGGTGTTTAGCACCGCCATGAGCAGCGCAAATATGCCGTAGAAGATAATCTGCGGCAATAGTAAGAACGCAAATGACGTTGCCAGCGGAACGTTGACCTTACCGGCCTCGTTAAGGCTCAATCTGGTCAACAGTGGCGCACCTATCACCGCCAGCACCGTCACCACTGCCAACAGCGTCATAGAGACAGTCAAGAGACGTCTAATGAAGGCGGCACCGTGATCTGGATCCTCCTTCTCCGCGCGCACCAACACTGGCACCACCAGAGAAGTCAGCACTGCGCCGAGGACGATTTCCGTAATCAGGTTCGGCAGTGTGTTGGCGACGTTGAAGGCTGAAGCCACAGCCGGACCCAGCGTCGCGCCGATGAGCAGGTTTCGCAAAAAACCCGTAATGCGCGAAATCAGGGTAGCGATTGCCATCGAGCCCGTGGAGGCGACGATGTCCGAGTTCGACTGTCCCTGATTTGCGTCCGCCGTCGAGCCTGCGGAGGAATCGCTGGAAGCGGTTGCTGTCGCAGTTGCCGCCTTTGCTGGCGATGGTGATGCCGATTCCGTCATCGCGTCAGCGGCGGTATCGGCATTTGCCTTATGGCCGGATACGCGAGTTAGGTCCGGGGCCGCTTCGGCCGGCTGAGATTCAGCCGTTGGCCGCGCCGCCGGAACTGGGGCCGGTGGCGCGGGGCGACGAATGCGGCCTCGAAGTCCAGATTTATGCGCGTCTGAGTCAGTCACATGTCCTATTGTTGCTTAAAAGGGGGTCTATTTCCGAAAGTACTGAGACCGTTTTGCGGCAAAAAACCCACCAACAGTGACGATGACGAGGGTCACGATAGCCAAAACCCCAACCGAAGCGCCCGATTGCACGGAAATACTCACTGATCGAGAAATCGGCGTGCCGCCAGGTGATTCGAGCCACAGCAACAGGTTGTGGGAGTTGTCTCCACTATCCCGTGGCCGGTCTCCCTCTGGAGCATTGGTCGCCGGAGTGGATTCTGCATCATCACCCGACTTCGGAGTGAACTGAACAGTCACCGACCCCTTGGCGGGGATGGCGGCCTCATACTTCTCCTCCATCACCGAATCTCCAGCGCCGACGCGCACGAACGCGGGAACCGGCAGCGGCAGGCCATTACGAGCCAGCACCGCAATCGGCGACAGCTGCGTTGCGCGGGTGTAGACACCGCCGGGAGCTACCAACGTCACCGAATTGCGCAGGCGTCGATTCATAATCAGTGCCTGGTCGCTGAGTTCTTCGCTCCGCCGCTGCACGTCAGTTGACTGCAGCTGATTTCGCCGGCCGAGAGTTGTAAACGAGCGCAGCAAGTCGTGCCGCAGGGGACGGGTGAATTCATACCGCGTCAGCGCGACATTGGGATCGTTGGACATGATTGTGGTCAGGTCGGTGATCTCGCGGGAGGCCGTCTGAGCCTTCTCCACGAGCGTCTCACTCACTGGCGCGGGATCGGCAAGCTTGTCAATTGGAGTAACCGAGCCCGCATCCAGGTCGTGAGCTGAAGCGGTGATGGAGTCCATCAGCGGAGTCAGCTCAGCCAGGTTATCGTCCACGGCTTTCCTGACCGCAGCCATGAAATCTTCAGCGTCGCTAGCGCGTGGATCCCAACCGGACGGCGGTGCTGCCACCACAGCCGCGCGAGGGTCATCCGAATCAGTCAATGATTGGAACAGAGTGCCAATCGCTGTCTGCATCCGTGCAGCTTCGGAGTCGATTCGGAAATCGTAGCGTCCGAGCAGATTCGAATACGCCACAGTCTGGGGAGACCGTCCTGTTGCAGCCAGAGAGGTTGTCAGTGCCCCAGGGAGGGCGAAGGCGCGGCTACCGTCGGCAAGCACGCCACTATGGCCGGGGCGCAGTGTCTGACCATCGGCGGTGACGGCGGTGTTGTCTGCGACTAACACGGTGGTGTCGTGCGCGGCTTCGGGTGGAGTGGGCGACGGTGGCATCGCCTCGCCGGTATCTACGCGGTCTTCGAATGCGCGCTCCGGGGCGGTCCCGCTCAGGGCCGTCGCCGCCGAGTACAGCGGGGCGCTTTCCGACGTCACGTATCCCTCGGCCGGCAAATAGAGGCCCGGCAGTGCCTGAACGTCCAAATGCTTGGCGATAGTCTGCCGACCAGCGGCGAGTGCCTCCATCGAAAGCTCGTGATCCCCCACGCGAGCCACGGCGCTGGCATCGGTGCCGCCCCACGGCAGTGACAGTGTGCAGGTGTCCTGTGTGAGATCGTGCAGCCGATTGAGCCAGGCGGCAGCATTGTCACTGGCGGGCATATGCGTGAGATTGGTGTCATCCGCGTTTCCCCAGGAATCCCGCAGTCGCGGAGAGGACTCCACAGGACTTGGGCGGCTGGTGCCAATCCAGTAGTCGCGGGTCATCCTGGAGATTGCGTCGAGGGTCTCCGGGTCGATGGCGATGCAGGTTGATTCCCGCAACCTCTGCCCATCCGGGCCGGCAAAGCCCTTTTCCAACGAGGTGAGCAAACCGTCGAGGCGGCCACCGCGTTCGAGAGACTCGGCCAAAGAATTGTCGGTGAGGATGAGATTCGGCGACGAGGGTGCGTCACCGGTCTCACCGCCGACCAGTGGCACTGGCTGGCTGATGGGCCAAATCAGCGAAAACGGCACTGGGGCGCGGCGGGTGGGCGCATCGGAATTGTCGGTCTCATCGTTGTCGTTCTGATCACCGGCAGGCGGTTCCGGCTCATCACCTTCCGCTTGCGGATCCGTCACCGGAAGCAGTGCGCGTGTTTCCGCCAGCAGGCGGTCGATGTCATCTGCCGGTTGCCCGTTAGCATTGATGAGCAGCGGAAACGTGCCGGCTTCCGTGATGTCGAGTCCTTCTGGAGCCGGTGCGGAGATAGGAACACTTAGCGTAACCTCACGCTTCTCCCCCGCTTTCAGCTCGATGGGGGCACTGAAGGTCCCAGCCACATCAAACACCGATTCAGGCTCAGCGAGAATCGTCCGCGCATCTGCAGAGGAAGCCAGTGCGCCGGCCCGCTGTGGGCGCAGCGCAACATTGCTGATATCCGCATCGGAGGTGTTGTGCACCTGCACCTTGATGGTCAGCGTCGAATGTAGAGCCGCGACATGCGGAGTGAAGCTGGTTATCGAAAGCCGAAGGGGGCCCTGTTCACCGACACGATTGGTGCCACTGCCCCACAACTGCTCATCTTGCGCAAAAGCTGGGGGCGCAACGGTCGTCGGCAAGCACAGTATGAGCGCTGCGGTGGCGGCCGTGACTTTACGAACAACATTTCTTGGCAACTGCAACCTGAACATGCGCAATCACCTCGGCGTCTGCCGGCCTGCTCGCTTTTCCGCGCGGGCGAGATCGGGCAGCAGATTGTGCGCGCGCCGGGCCAGTTTGCGTTCGTCAGCGTAGGCCAACCGCTCCACCAGGGTGTCTACCGGGACCCACATGACCTGAGTGACCTCGGGATCTTCGTCGTTCAAATCGCCATCGACGTAGCGCAGAAGGTGATGGTGCACGGTCTTGTGAATCCGCGTGCCATCGGAGACAAACCAGTAGTCAATCACACCGAGCTCCTCGATGACCTCGCCGCGAATGCCCGTTTCTTCCCACACCTCACGTTCGGCGGTGGAATCGAAAGCTTCGCCGGGCTCGACATGGCCCTTGGGCATTGACCACAGCAGGCGCCCGCGGCGGTCGTGCCGACCAATCAGCGCGACATAAATCCGTGACAGGTTGACTTTGCCGCCCTCGCCGACCGCCTCGGCCAGACCCGAGACGACCAGTCCGCCCGCCGAAGTCTCAATCGAGGTCTGCATCGGCGCTGCATTTTGCGCGCGCGACGAGTGCGCACGGCGATTGTTCGTGCGCTTCGTCTGTGCGTGACGACGGCGATTGTTCCTATCCTGGCCGTTCTTACGGCCACCGCGGTTGTTCGACTGCTTCGAGGGTCGTGCCGACTTCGGTGATTTGGAAGATTTCTTGGCGCCACCGGAGTTTGGCTTGGCCGATTTGGGGCCATTGGCACTGGAGCCACTGCGTTTTGCGGAATTTCCGCTGGTAGTAGCGTTGCTAGTGTTGGTGGACGAGGAAACGCCACCCCTTCTGCGCGGTCGCCGACGACGTCGACGGCTCTTCGCCGCCGAGTTGTCATTGCGTACCACGTTGTTCATTCCACTTAGACTACCGGGTTTATAGGTATAAGCGGGTATTGTGTCGGTCGTGACACAATCGACTCCTTCAACGACAAATGGTGACCAGCCCGGGGGGACTACACCTCACGGTGCTACTCCGGCGACTGCTGACGCGGACCCACAGGTGCGCAGGACGGCAATGCTGGCAGTGGCGGATCAGGCAATCGCCAAGGAGTCGGAGATCCTGGATTCGCTGGCAGCTGCGTTTAGTGCAGCTGGCCATCGCCTGTACCTCGTGGGCGGTTCTGTGCGCGATGCTCTCTTAGGGCGACTGGGCGTGGATCTCGATTTCACCACCGACGCGCGCCCGGAGGTGACACGCGCAATCCTCGATGACTGGGCGGACATTGTCTGGGATACCGGCATTGAATTCGGCACACTCTCCGCGGAACGGCATGGCCGTCAGGTGGAGATCACCACCTTCCGCGCGGATACGTATGACCAGGTCAGCCGGAATCCGGAGGTCACTTTCGGTGACACGTTGGAGGGCGATCTAATCCGCCGTGACTTCCGCTGTAACGCCATCGCCGTGGAGCTCCACGGTGACGGCACCCGCACCTTCCTTGACCCGCTCGGAGGTTTCGAGGATCTTGTCGCGGGTGTGTTGGATACCCCGGGTGCGCCGGAGGTCAGTTTTGGCGACGACCCCCTGCGGATGCTGCGTGCCTGCCGCTTCGCATCCCAGTTGGGGTTCGATGTGGCACCGCGTGTGCTCAAGGCGTTGAAGGAAATGTCCAGCGAAATTGACCGCATCACGGTCGAGCGCATCTCCACCGAGCTGAACAAGCTCATCCTGGGTGCGGACCCAAGCCGAGGTATCGACCTGATGGTGGAATCGGGGTTGGCCGACCGCGTGCTGCCGGAGATTTCCGACATGCGCATGACGCAGGATGAACACCGCCAGCACAAGGATGTCTACCAACACTCTCTGCAGGTCATGCGGCAAGCTATTGACCAGGAAGAACCCGGTGAACCGGACCTCGTACTGCGCTGGGCGGCACTGCTGCACGACTGCGGCAAACCCGCTACCCGTGCCTACAACGAGCAGGGAAACGTCACCTTTTACCAGCACGAAGTGGTTGGTGCGAAGCTGGTGCGGCGCCGCCTTCGGAAACTGAAGTTCCCGAAGAAGACCAACCACGAAATCTCGCAGTTGGTCTACCTGCACATGCGCTTCCACGGCTACGGCGAAGGCAAGTGGACGGACTCGGCGGTGCGACGTTATGTCAACGACGCCGGAGATCTGTTGGAACGACTCAACAAAATCGTGCGGGCCGACTGTACGACGAGAAACCGTCGTAAAGCAGCACGCCTCGCACGAGCCTGCGACAGCCTGGAAGCGCGAATCAAGGAGCTCGCCGAGCAGGAGGACCTCGCACGCGTCCGCCCCGACCTGGATGGCAACGAAATCATGGAAATTCTGGACCTGAAGCCCGGCAAAGAAGTCGGACAGGCCTGGAATTACCTGAAAGAGCTGCGATTGGAGTCCGGTCCGCTGGAGCGTGAAGATGCTATCTTGGCGCTGAAGAAATGGTGGTACGAGCAGTCCGGTGAGCAGGCTGAAAGCGAAAGTGAGAGCTAATGGCATCGATTAATCCGGAAAATCTCTACGGCGACCGGCTTTTTACCAGCCTTGAGCGCAACGACCCGGCTGCCGGGATGCTGCTGCTCGCAGCACCCGGCATGCTCTCGCCGGAGTTTTCCCGCTCGGTGATTTTCCTTATTGAGCACGATGAACACGGCACCCTTGGTGTCGATCTCACGCAGCGTTCGCAGACGCCGGTGCACAATGTGCTCGAGCCTTGGGCGCCGCTGATGGCCAAGCCGCCGGTGCTCTACGTCGGGGGTCCGGTCAACCAGACACAGCCAATCTGCATTGGTGTGGTGCGAAATGGTGCCACCCTCCCAGAGGAGACCGACAGTATTACCGGTGCCCCGCTGATGGAACGCATCGCTCACAGGTTTGCGCTGGTCAACCTCGGTGCGGAGCCGGAGGGCGTACGCGACCGCATAGATGGCGCACGCATCTTCGCCGGTTACGCAGGCTGGGATCCGGGGCAGCTGGAAGACGAGCTCGAGCGCGGTGACTGGTACGTCGCCCCTGCCCTGCCCTCAGATGTACTCGCGCCTGCTGCCGCGGACATCTGGGGTGATTGCATGCGCCGTCAGCCCTGGCCGCTGCCACTGTATGGCACCTATCCCGTAGATGTACGTGACAACTAGATGAGTGAGCACATCAATACCGAAGGAAACAGGGCTGAAGGAAGTAGCGCCACAGGAAACAGCGACCGCAGCGACATAGCTGCCGGCATCCGGCAGACACTGCCTGTGGGCATGGGCCTCATTCCGCTGGGGCTCGCATTCGGCCTGCTTATTGCACAAACTGGCTTTAGCTGGTGGTGGGCACCCATCTTCTCCTTCGTGGTCTACGCGGGGTCGATGGAATTCCTCGCTGTTGGCCTGGTTATGGCGCATACGGGTCTGCTCGGCTGTGCTGTGACGTCCTTTATGGTCAACTTCCGCCACGTCTTCTATGGGCTGACGTTCCCACGCGACCGGATACAGTCTCGTCTCGGTCGCGCATACTCCACATACGCGCTTACCGACGAGTCGTATGCCATCGTCTCTGCGGCAAATGCGGACGAAAAGATGTCGGGCCACCGACTGCTGACGATTCAGATTCTCTGCCAGTTATTGTGGGTGGGCTCCGGTATTGTCGGGGCTCTAACCGGCGCAGCACTGCCCGAGGGTATCCGCGGTGCCGAGTTCGCACTGGTGGCGCTCTTTACGGTGCTGGCCATGGACGCGTTTGAGACTTCCAAGGATTGGTCACTGCCCCTGTCCGCTATCGTCTGCACGCTGGTGGGCTGGCTGATTAACCCGAACCAGATGCTGGTTATCGGACTGCTGATGTACTTCGGCCTGCTGCTGTTGCGCGTGTGGTCACCGCGGGTGGATCGGGTGATGCGCATGACGTCGGCAAGCAAGCCGCGTACGACGGAGGGAGAGCGAGCATGACTGCGTTGCCCGATTCCGGCTATGTGCTTGCCGCGCTCTTTGCGATGGGAGCGGTGACAGTTGCGCTGCGTGCGCTGCCGTTTGCGTTCGTGCGCACTCTGAAGGGGTCTCCCCTGTTCGAGTTCCTCGGCACGACCATGCCGGTTGGAGTCATGGTGGCGTTGGTTGCCTACACCGTCTTCGGGCGGTTAGGACTCAGCGGCGAGAGCGGTGACCCCGGCGCTACCTGGGCCGTGCCCGTAGCGCTGGCCGTCACCGTTGGCCTGCACTGGTGGCGGCGCAACACCGTGATTTCGATTTTTGTAGGCACGGCGCTGTATATGGTCCTCGTGAACCTTGTCGCGTGAGGTGCGCTGTGTGTGGGACGGTGCCAGCGGACCAGTGGCTAGCGGCAGTGGCTAGAACTGTGCCGGTACCTGACCAGTGAAGTCCGGTAGTCCCGGAATCTGGGGCAGCTGCGGGGATTCCGGCAGATTCAGTAGTTCGCCGAGATTTGGGCTCTCGGGCAGGTTCGGGACGCCTGGGATGTCCGGCAGGCTCGGGCTGTCGGGCAGGCCAGGCAGCGATGGAGTGCCCAGCGTGCCGTCGAAGGCATTCTGGACATCGCTGGTGTGAGTTTCCTTCGTGCCGTAGGTGTTAGCAGCGACGCTGAAGTCAGGTCCAATGGATGCCGAGGCGTGAACGCTCTGGCGGTCATCGGACCAACCCCACTTTGTGCCAATAACACCCGGCAGCGTGGCGGTGCCGTAATCCTGACGGTAGCCATCCGCTGCCACAGGTGACGCGGTGCTCATAGCAACCAGCACCGGGTCAGAAGTGTTCTCACGCTTCTTGGCCTCCAGGAACTTCACAGTGTCCGCGCTGGACGTAGTTGAATTTCCCCAGTGACCTGCATCGTGGGTGTTGCTGAGGCCGTATTCACGCGCAGTGGCGTTGATGGAATCCGGGTAACGGCCATAGAGCTCACTGGCGATATTGTCATCGGAGTAGCGAATCATCTCTGTGGCCTTCGCCTTGTCCGCTTCTGTGCCATGTTTGAAGACGTAGTCCGCAATGTAGAGCTTGACAATCGAAAGCCCCGGACGAGCCTCATTTTCGTTCGCCGTACCGTAGTGCGTGCCACTTGGGGTGTGGGTAAAGCTGATCTGGGTTCGCCCCGGAGCATCAATAGTGCCCTGCGGAGTCAGTTTTGGCTGCGGAGCCGCAGCGACGTTTCCAGCTGCCAGCGGAAGGCTGGTGACAGCGATGACACCGGTAAGACCCATGCGAATCGCGCGGGAAGGCCGTGGAGTAAGACGATGACGAGCGTTCATAACAAAAAACCAATCTACACGCGCAGGTGACCGACGCGCTGCCAAGCTGGATCGTAAGCGGTATCGACGACGTGCTCTCCCTCGGTCCACGTCTCCGCAACAGCTCGCAGACCCGCCTCCGCATCAGATGCCGGGTCAATAAAGAAGTGCATCAGAGCCATGCCATCGGATTGCTCAGTTGCAACAAAAATACCCTTGTCCTCAGCGATGGCTTCAGCGGCAGCGGTATTGAACTCGGAGAGGGATTCCTTCGATTCGTCCGTCGGCAAGCCCTTGTCGTCAATATTGCCGAGCATGAGCTGAATCAGCACATGCTGCGTCATAGTCGGGCTCACCAGCTGCGTAATCGGCGCGCGAGTAGCGACGACGAGTGGCTGGCCGTTGGCTTCGGCATCAATGGTGAGCCACTCGGGGCACTCTTCCGCGAGCTTCTCGACGACATCGCCCAGCTCCGGTAGCGGGATAGCACCTTCCGGTTCCTCGCCAGCGAAGGCAAAGCCGCGTAGCCATAGGCCGAAGTCCTCCTCCCCCAGCGCCAGCTGCAGCAGCGTGAAACCGAGCTGAGCTACCAAGCGCTCACCGTCCTCCAACTGAGCAATTGCCGGGAACAGCGGGTGGAATAGGCGAACGTCCACTGCCCCATGACCACTGCTAACAGCCACGCGTGCGTCTGCCGGATCGACCTCGGCCGGAGCATCGGCCTCGAGAGCACCCTGTGCAACCAACGTGGCCGCGACATCCCCCAGCGACAGCTTCATCGCCGGATCCGCCTGACGGAGGTCGGTGAAAGACCACACCGCGCCGTCGTCAGGCGCGGCCTCCAGCCAACGGCGAGCGACCGGACGCAGCTCAGGGTCACCCGCAGCGCTAACAGTCAGAAGGTGGCGAGAATACGGAGCGCCAGCCTCAAACCCCCAGATGAGCCGGTCATTAATAGCGGCGATGCGGCCGCCGACCTCCTTCTGGACATCAATAATGTCCACATCGGCGGCGTTCGGAGCACCATCGATACCGAGCTGGACACTAAACATCGAGTCGAGCGCATCGGCGCCAAAAGAGTTCCACCACGACCAGAACTCGTTGATTGCGGTCTCTTCTGCGGCGCGCTGTTCCGGGGAGAACGGAGCCGGATTCTCGTTAGCCATGCTGAATCTCACACTTTCGTTTGCTCGTTTAAAACCGAACCATATGTTGTGCGCCCCAGTATATGTGCCAAGCCGGATTCGCCCCTCGGGTCCATGCGCTAGACCGCGTTAAGCGGGTTGTGGCTCCGGCTCAGCTTCTGCTTCCTTGCCCCAGCGAGCGGCGTAGACCGCACAGATCATCAGCTGAATCTGGTGGAAAATCATCAGCGGCAAAATGTAGAGGCTGGCATCGGCACCGAAGATAACGGCAGCCATGGGCAGACCGGTGGCCAGGGACTTCTTCGAACCGCAGAACTGAATCGCAATGCGGTCCTTGCGGTCGAAGCCCAACTTGTTTGCGATGAATCCGGACAACCGCAAAACGAATTCCACCAGCACGACCGAAAGCACACACAGGATGACAATGTCCCCTGCCGGCACCTTCGACCAGATGCCCTGCACCATGCCCTGGGAGAAGGCTGCGTAAACGACCATTGCGATAGATAGGCGGTCAACGTTCTTAGTCGTCTTCGCGGCGGCAAACTTCAGGGTCCAACGGCGAGTGAGCTGGCCGATTGCGAATGGCAGCAGCAACTGCAGCGAAATATCCAAGAACACCGACGAATCCACATGAACGCCGCCACCGGTGGCCATCAACAGCATCACCAGCACCGGTGTGACCACAATGCCCAGCAGGTTAGATGCCGAGGCACTGACGATTGCGCCGGCGACATTGCCCTTGGCGATGGAGGTGAAGTTCACACTCGACTGCACCGTCGACGGTGCCAGCGTCATGTACAAAATGCCCAGGTAGAGGCCAGGAGAAAGAATCCAATCCAGGGGTTTCATCAGCAGGCCGAGGATTGGGAACAGCACGAATGTGAAAGCCAGAATGGTTATGTGCAGCCGCCAATGCTTAACACCGGCCAACGCATCCTGCGGGCTCAGGCGCGCGCCATAGAGGAAGAACAAGAAGCCAATGGCGATCTTTGTGGCCCAGCTGAAAACCTCAGCGGTAGTGCCGCTTGCAGGAAAAATAATCGCCAGTATCGCTGCAGCAACGATACCGACGATGAGGGGATCTGGACGCCAATTCACAATTCGTTGCCACATGGACAAATAGCTTAGTGGGCAACCAGAGGGTGTCTTACTATTTTGCAGAAGCTTTTCTCTGCAATAATTTTCTTACTTCTTCTGCTCAGCTGCCTTGCGCAGCGCATCCTTGTCCACAGGCTTGAAAGTGGCATTCGCGGATGAGCCCTTGTCCGTGCACAGTCCTTCCAGACCACAGGAGCTGCAGCCACCGGAGACACCGCAGTCTGCTGCCGGGTTGTCGGAGTAGCAGGCATCATCAGCCGCAGTGTCGGTGGCATCAGTGGCGGCGGAGCCACAGCCACAGCCGCTGTCACCGTCGCCGCACCCACAACCGGAGCCGGACTCGGCGGAGACCTTGGCGTCGTAAAGCGCGATGGTGTGCGAGCCGATAGCCGCACCAATGCCGAGCATGGCGATACCGGCGAGCAGAGCGACGGCGTACCACAGCCACATCCAACCAGAGGCCTCCGGGCGGATGGCGAGGAAGCCGAGCATGGTGGCACCGAGGAAAGCGACAGCGGACACAGCCCACGGCGGGCCGGCAACGCGGTGCGTAATATCCCAGTTTTCCTGGGACTTTCGAGCCTCAGGCGCACGAATTCCGATCCAGTTATTACCCGGTAGCTTCGCCGACCATGCCAAACCAGCGACAACGGCTATGCAAACAGCCAGAACCAGGGTAATTACAGGGATGACAATCATGCTTCCAATTTATATAGGTGGTTGAGCACGTGCCAAACGCACCTATTAGACTGTGAGACCATGACCAACAGCGAAAAGTCCTCGTCCTCGGCAGAAGCCACCGACTACCGCTACTCCCCCGAGCTGGCGACTCAGCTAGAGGGAAAGTGGCAGGCGTATTGGAAAGATAACGGCACCTTCTACGCCCCCAACCCGGTGGGCGATTTGGCAGCTGCCGACGGCTCGACTCCGCCGAAGGACAAGCTTTTCGTCCAGGACATGTTCCCGTACCCGTCCGGTGTCGGTCTGCACGTAGGCCACCCGCTGGGATACATCGCCACCGATGTCTTCGCGCGCTTCCACCGCATGCAGGGCGCAAACGTGTTGCACACCCTGGGCTACGACGCCTTCGGTCTGCCGGCGGAGCAGTTCGCAATCCAGACCGGTACGCACCCGCGCGTGACGACGGAAGCGAATATCGCCAACATGGAGCGCCAGCTGGGCCGCCTGGGACTTGGCCATGACCGCCGCCGTGTTTTCGCGACCACTGACCAGGACTACTACAAGTGGACGCAGTGGATTTTCCTGCAGATTTACAACGCCTGGTTCGATGAGGATCAGAAGAAGGCCCGTCGCATCGATGAGCTGATTCCACTCTTGGAGTCGGGCGAGATGGCTACCAAGGACGGTCGCGTCTACGCTGAGCTCAGCGAGACCGAGCAGCGCGAAGCAGTCGACGAATTCCGTCTGGTTTACCAGTCGAATTCGATGGTCAACTGGTGTCCGGGCCTCGGCACTGTGCTGTCCAACGAAGAAGTGACCGCCGAGGGCCGTTCGGAGCGCGGTAACTTCCCGGTGTTCCGCAAGCGGCTGGGCCAGTGGATGATGCGCATCACCGCTTACGCTGATCGCCTAGTCGACGACCTGGAGCTGCTGGACTGGCCGGACAAGGTCAAGTCCATGCAGCGCAACTGGATTGGCCGCTCCCGCGGTGCCGAGGTCGACTTCACAGCCGAGGTCGGCCCGAAGGTCTCCACCAAGATCAGGGTCTTCACCACTCGCCCGGACACTCTCTTCGGAGCCTCCTACATGGTGCTCGCTCCTGAGCACGAGCTGGTGGATCAGCTGGTCGAAGCCGGCAGCGGTACCTACGAGGGCATGGATGAGCGCTGGACCTTCGGCAAGGAAACCCCAGCCGAGGCCGTCGCCGCTTACCGCGCCGCAATTGCCTCCAAGTCCGACCTGGAACGCCAGGAGAACAAGGAAAAGACCGGTGTCTTCCTGGGCGCTTACGCCACCAACCCGGTGAGCGGTGAGCAGGTGCCGGTGTTCATTTCCGACTATGTCTTGATTGGCTACGGCACCGGTGCCATCATGGCTGTCCCGGCCCACGATGAGCGCGACTACGAGTTCGCCACTGCCTTCGGTCTGCCAATCCGCGAGGTCGTCGCAGGTGGTGACATTGCAAAGGAGGCGTACGTCGGTAACGGTACGTGCGTGAACTCCGCCAATGATTCCGGCCTGGACATCAATGGCCTGGACAAGGACACCGCCATCGCCACCGTCATTGAGTGGTTGGAGAAGGAAGGTGCTGGTCACGAGAAGGTCCAGTACAAGCTGCGCGACTGGCTGTTCGCCCGCCAGCGCTACTGGGGCGAGCCCTTCCCCATCGTCTACGACGAGGACGGTCACGCCCACGCGCTGCCCGAGTCCATGCTTCCGGTCGAGCTGCCAGAGGTCGAGGACTACAAGCCGGTCACCTTCGACCCGGACGACGCCGACACCGAGCCAAAGGCTCCACTGGACAAGGCCACTGACTGGGTCAATGTCGAGCTCGATCTCGGCGATGGCAAGAAGAAGTACCGCCGTGACACCAATGTCATGCCGAACTGGGCAGGTTCCTCCTGGTACCAGCTGCGCTACATCGACCCGAACAACGCTGAGGAGTTCGTTGACCTGGAAAACGAGCGCTACTGGACCGGCCCTCGCCCGGAGACTCACGGTAAGGACGACCCAGGCGGCGTCGACCTCTACGTCGGTGGCGTCGAGCACGCAGTGCTGCACCTGCTCTACTCCCGCTTCTGGCACAAGGTCCTCTTCGACCTCGGCTACGTGACCTCCAAGGAGCCGTACCGCCGTCTGTTCAACCAGGGCTACATCCAGGCCTACGCCTACACCGATGCCCGTGGTGTCTACCAGCCGGCGGATCAGGTTGTTGAGCGCGATGGTAAGTTCCTCATCCCAGGCGGCGCCGAAGACGGCTCTGACCTGGAAGTTTTCCAGGAGTACGGCAAGATGGGCAAGTCCCTGAAGAACGCCGTCTCCCCCGACGAGGTCTGCGACAACTACGGCGCTGACACCCTGCGCGTCTACGAGATGGCCATGGGTCCGCTGGACACCTCCCGCCCGTGGGCGACGAAGGATCTGGTCGGCTCGCAGCGCTTCCTCCAGCGCGCTTGGCGCCTGGTGGTCAATGAGGACTCCGGTGAGCTCGCCGTCACGGACGCAGCGCTTTCCGACGACGACCTCAAGGCGCTCAACCGCACCGTGGAAGGGGTTACCTCCGATTACGCAGAGCTGCGTGACAACACGGCCGTCGCAAAGCTCATTGAGTACGTCAACTACCTGACTAAGACCTACGGTTCGGCCGGTGCACCGCGCGCCGCCGTGGAGCCGCTGGCCCTCATGCTTGGTCCGGTCGCGCCGCATATCGCGGAGGAACTGTGGAGCCGCCTCGGCCACACCGAGTCCCTGGCACACGGCCCGTGGCCGGCAGTTGACGAGAAGTGGCTGGTCGACGACACCGTTGAGCTGCCAGTTCAGATTAACGGCAAGGTTCGCGCTCGCATTGACGTGGCTACCGATGCTTCCCGCGAGGACATCGAGGCCGCCGCGCGTGCCGACGAAAAGGTTGTCGCAGCTGTGGAGAACGCCGGTGGCAATATCGTGAAGGTCATTGTCGTTCCGGGCAAGATGGTCAACCTGGTTGTGAAGAAGTAGCCAGGGAGGCCAGTGCATACAAGAAAGTGTCTGGGTTTATGTCAGTTTGAAGCCTAAAATCGGCTCGAATTTGACATAAACCCAGACACTTTCTCGCATGAGGCTTTCTCGCAAAAGCCTCAAGGGGTGGCTCCGAAGCTGGCCGCCTCTTACCCCTACTTAACGCCCAGAATCAGGACACCGAATGTGGAGAGCATCCACATCAAAGTGAAGGGCATGAGCACCCAGCACATAGCGAGCCACGCGCGCCAGTTGCGGAAGTTTTTCCACTCCACGTAGGTCTGCCAAAAGCCCAAAAGGCAGCCGACCAGGGAGATTACGCCCGGGACAACGGGGAAAAGGATCTCCCAAGTGCGGGAGCAGAGGAAGCTGGACTTACCCGCATCACAGGTGGGGCCACCGACAATGGCGCCGGCGATGCCAATAATGAGGCCCGCGAGCAGCGTCGTAAGAATCACACCCGCGGTGTAGATGTAGGCGCGCTTGCCGGAATACATCTTGCGCTCAAGCTCGTCGAAGATTTCATCCTCATTGCGCTCTGGTGTACTGCGTTCCGATGAATTATCCACCTTCTGCTCCCCTCGCCTCTAAATGCCGTCTGATGTGCCTGCCATACTAGGCCGGAGTAATCAGCATTGGCACTGGGCTGTGGCGAACGATGTGGTTAGTCGACGAGCCGATGAAAATTCGCCCGAATGGGCCAAGAGTAGACGAACCCAAAACGAGCAAGTCTCCCTTTTTCCACTTGATGGACTGAATGGCCTCTTCCCAACCGTTGCCGGAGGCTACTTCCGCATCAATGGAAAGGTCTGGGTAACGGGTATGCGCGCGGTCGATACCGCGGTCGAGCAGGCCCATAGCCTGCTCGCGCCACTCAATCATCAGGTCAGAGGAGGGGCCGTAGCCGTTCTCCGTCGGGTACATGGTCGCACCACGCGGCGTAAATGAGACCAAACGCAGGGGAACTTCCCAGCGATATGCCAGGTCAGCAGCCTTATTCAATGCGTGGTGCGACTGTGGGGTGTCAATGTAGCAAATGCTGACACGGGTCACACCGTGTTTAGAAAGCTTCGCGCCGGGAATCGCCAATCCCAGCGGGATTGGTGAGTAATGCAGCAGCGCATCCGAGGTTGATCCCGCAGTAAAGCGACTGCGGTTCTTGGCGGCCCAGTCCTTGGTATTGCTTCGGCGGGTGCCAAGCAGAACCACATCGGCTTCGAATTCTTCGGCTTCGTTGCAGATAGTTGTGGATTCGCTGGAGGATTCGATGATCCGTACGGCATCGTCGTCAAGCATGCCCTTGCGCAGGCCAGCGAGCTTTAGCTCATCCTTGATGATTTTTTCAAGAGACTCGGTTTCGTGGGAAACCCAGGAGTCATTGGTGCTCAACCGAGCCAGTGAGGTCAGCGGCCAGCCACGCGACAGTGCGCTGACAACGCGAATCTGCACCTTCGTGGTGCGAGCTAACCAAGCGGCGTAAGCAAGCGTTTCGGTGCCGTACTCGCCTGGACGCCACGCAATCATGATACGAAGCGGGCGGGAAGCCATCGCTAATCCTCCTGTGATTACTCAGAAATATCCAAGTGGTGCTTCTGGGTAATAGCCTACGTGGATAGGCGGGCATATTTAAAACGGCACCGAGGAAGTGTAAAAGCTATGTATCCTGCCTGTGGGCTTAAAGGTGGCAGGGCTAGCTGGGAAAGAGACTAGACGCTTGGGTTTGTCTTTGGGTGCTCCGGGTAGTTTTCGAGAATCTTGGACAGAATCGTCTCAAGACCAGCGCCAAACTCCAGCTCTTCCTGGCTCAGCGTGCTGAACATCTCAGCCATCTGCTGATCGCGCTCTTCAGAAACACGGTGCAGCTCTTCACGGCCACGGTCGGTCAGTTCAACGCGGACGCCACGGCGGTCTTTGCTGTCGCGGACGCGCTCCACCATGCCGGCGACCTCCAAGTGGTGCACGGCGTTGGAGGCGGTGGGCATGCGGATGGCCTCGGCCTCAGCCAACTGGCTGATACGGCAGGCGCCCAGTGCCTCCAGGGTCATCATGATGGACAGCTGCGCGCGGCTGAGCTGGGACTCCGAGGAGCGGCGGCTGTAGAGCAGCTCAGCGCGAGTCAGGAGAGGGCGAATGCGCTTAGCGAGCGACAGAGGAGTAACGGCATCAGGATTGCCAATCGAGCCCGAAGATAATGTCATAGCGACGATGTTATATGCGAACAGTGCTAGTTGCCAATACGAAATTTATTTGGGGTGCTATTTATTTTTCTACAACTGGTGATTTCGGCGATGAAATCACCAGGAATTTTCCACCAAACATCTAAAACCCCAGTACAAAACATTAAACCTATCTGCGTATAAGGTTTTTCGGTGCTGGCAGAAACCCCCTAAAGTGTCACTTCTTCTGTACTTAGAACGTTGGGTTGGAGGTAGCCATACGGCTACTTTCGCGAATGCTTTTGGCTTGTGATATGTCTCGCAGATTCATCCTCGCGGGTGTATTGCTGTCTGCTTTACGACGACTGCAGCGCACGCATCCATGGCGGGGACGAGATGGGCGCAGCAGCGAGTAGGGCGAGAAGGCGTGGAAGAGACGCGGGGAGGATAGGGGAGAGAGAAGCACAAAAGCGCCAGCGGCTACCGCATGGGTAACCGGCTGGCACTTTTCAAGGCACATGCTCTCGGAGCTGCTCGCTTGTACTTTTGAGTGCTTGTACCTTTTAGTCTTCGCCCTTGATGAATGCTTCGAGCTGTGCTCGCGCAACATCGTCGGCAAGCTGCTTCGGCGGGGACTTCATCAGGTAGGAAGAAGCGGCGTAGACCGGGCCGCCGATGCCGCGATCCTTGGCGATCTTGGCAGCGCGAACAGCATCGATGATGATGCCAGCGGAGTTCGGGGAGTCCCAGACCTCGAGCTTGTACTCAAGGTTCAGCGGCACCTCGCCGAAGGCCTTGCCCTCGAGTCGGACGTAGGCCCACTTGCGGTCATCCAGCCAGTCCACCCAGTCCGACGGGCCGATGTGGACGTTGCGGTCGTCGATCTTGCCGGCCAGCGGACCGGTGAGATTGGAGGTGACGGCCTGGGTCTTGGAGATCTTCTTGGACTCGAGGCGGTCGCGCTCGAGCATGTTCTTGAAGTCCATGTTGCCGCCGACGTTGAGCTGCAGGGTGCGCTCGAGGCGAACACCGCGGTCCTCAAATAGCTTGGCCATGACGCGGTGGGTGATGGTTGCGCCGACCTGGCTCTTGATGTCGTCGCCGACAATCGGAACCCCTGCGTCTTCGAACTTCTTGGCCCACTCCGGGTCGGAAGCGATGAAGACCGGCAGGGCATTGACGAAAGCTACACCAGCGTCAATGGCGCACTGTGCGTAGAACTTGTCAGCCTGTTCTGAACCGACCGGCAGGTAGGAGACCAGGACATCGACCTTGGCATCCTTCAGCGCCTGAACAACGTCGACCGGTTCAGCCGGGGATTCGTCGATGGTGTCCGCGTAGTACTTGCCAACGCCATCCAGGGTCGGGCCGCGCTGAACCTCAACGCCGAGAGTCGGGACATCGGCAATCTTGATGGTGCAGTTCTCGGAGGAAACAATGGCCTCGGAGAGGTCCTTGCCGACCTTCTTGTCGTCAACATCGAAAGCTGCGACGAACTCGACATCGGAGACGTGGTAGTCGCCGAAGACGACGTGCATGAGGCCAGGAATGGTCTCATCGGGCTTTGCATCGCGGTAGAACTCGACACCCTGCACCAGGGAGGAGGCGCAGTTGCCGACGCCGACGATAGCGACGCGAATTGAACTCATTTGGTAATTCTCCTTGAAACTATGTGCTCGGAGGCTTTGACCTCGCGCCGGGAACTCACACCGGGAACTCGCATCAGAACCTAGCATCAGAACCCGCACCAGGGCCTTACGCCAGCGGTGCGGCCGTGAGTGGGTGCACGCATTGAGGTAACGAGCGTGACGTTATACCTTTATGCGTTTTTTGCCGATGCCCGAACCGTGAGGGGGCATGTGTGTACCGATAAAGCGGGGGTGAAATCAGCCCGCACGCGCCTGCTAATCTGTCTTCGTGATGACATGGCAGGGCGAGATCGATCACTCCTTGCTCAAGAAGCAGTTATTGGAGCAGTGGCGTGCAGGGGAGATTCCACGAAGATCACTCTGTGATGCCGATGCTCGGCTGGTCGCTGCCGCGCGTTTTCACGGCAGAAAGTCCCAGGAAGAGTGCCCAGTATGTCGCAAATTCGACCTCCGACTCGTATTCTGGGTGTTCGGAGAAAACTTGGGCCGTCGTTCCGGCTCTGCTTGTACTGAAAACGAATTATCCGCAATAGTTAATGAATATGGTTCGTGCACCGTCAAAGAAGTTGAGGTGTGCCCCGACTGCAAGTGGAGTTTCCTGACCCGGACACTTCAGGCAGCTCGAGAAGAGTCAGAAAACTAGGGAGAGCACCCGTGAGCAATGATCGACCCGATAGCCCAGGCGGTCCTAACAGCCCTCACGAGGGCCAGGGTTCTAATTCATCAGGCGAGTGGTGGGATCAGCCGGATGCTGATTCCTTCAATACGCACGCACGCTCCGATGACGCATCGCTTGACGACGATTCCAGCGACAGCATTGATGCTGTTTCGGTCGGTGGCAGTGACGAGGGTCTGGCTACCGGTTCAGAGATGACGTCGGCAAGCGAGCCGGACCCGGAGAAGGGGCAGTACGCCCCAGATGACCATGAACCAGATGACCATGAAGAGGAAAGCTCGATGGCGCAAGAAGAACAGCCGACTGATAATAAGCGGCGAATTTTAGCGTGGCTCGGTCTAGCCGTGGCGCTGGTCGTGCTGTTGCCGGTAGTTGTGTTCGGTGTTGCTTATGCGACAACGGACGTGCCGGAGCCAGAGGAGTTGGCCAATAGCCAGATTGCGGTGATTTATGACCGCAGTGGTGAAAAGGAAATCACGCGCATCGTCCCCGAGGGCGGTAACCGAAGCAACATCACTATCGACAAGGTGCCGGATGCTGTACGCAATGCAGTGCTGGCAGCTGAGGATCGTGATTTCTATACCAACCCGGGTTTTTCCTTGACTGGTTATGCCCGTGCGGCTCTGGGAGTCGTGACTGGTAATTCCAGTGCCGGTGGCGGCTCGACCATTACGCAGCAGTACGTCAAGAATGCTGTGGTGGGCAATGAGCGCACGCTGACCCGTAAGGCCAAGGAACTGGTCATGTCGGCGAAGATGGCGCGGGAGTGGACTAAGGACGAAATCCTTGAGGCCTACCTCAACACGATTTACTTTGGTCGTAACGCATACGGTATCGCGGCAGCGTCGAAGGCCTACTTCGGTAAGGAAGTCGGTGAGCTGAATGCCGAAGAGGGTGCTGTGCTGGCAGCCTCGATTCAGCGTCCATCTGCACTGGATCCGTGGACTAACCGCCCGGAGGCTGAGCAGCGTTGGAACTACGTCCTCGATGGCCTGGTGGAGATGAACATCGTCTCGCCGCAGGACCGCGCGGGAATGCAGTACCCGGAGACCATCGATCCGGCGTTGGCGCCGAAGCAGGCTCCGGAGCCCGGCCCGGCTGCCATGATTAAGAATCAGGTTCTGGCTGAGTTGGAGCGCGAAGGTATCTCCGAGCAGGAGGTCAACACTGGCGGTCTACGCATTACGACGACCATTGACCCGACGGTGCAGCAGGCTGCCCTGGATGCGATGGAAAACTACGTCGATCAGTCAACGGGTTTGCGTGCCGCCATCGTTTCGGTGGAGCCGAAGACCGGTGCTGTCCGCGCCTACTACGGTGGCGACGATCCGACTGGTTGGGACTACGCAAACAGCGGTCTGCAGACCGGCTCTACTTTCAAGATTTTTGCGCTGGCAGCAGCTCTCGATCAAGGTATTCCACTGACCGCGCAGTACTCTTCGGCACCTGTGCAGTCCGGTAACGTCACTCTGCACAACGACGGCGGTGCCGGCGGTGGCGTGCTTCCGCTTTATGAGTCCCTGAAGCAGTCGCTGAACACCCCGTTTATTCGCCTGCAGCGCGACCTGAAGAATGGTCCGGATGACACCGCCAAAATGGCTCATCGTCTGGGCGTGGCTGAGTCCATCCCGGGTATTGAAAAGACTCTGATGGACGACAACGGTCACTCGCAGGACGGTATCGCCCTGGGTCAGTACCTCTCACGTCCGCTGGATATGGCCGTTGGTCTGGCTACCCTGACTAACGATGGCGTCTATCAGCAGACTCACTTCGTAGAGAAGGTCGAAAACTCCAAGGGCGAGATTGTTTACGAGTCCAACGCTGACAAGGGCGACCGTCGAGTTTCCAAGGCAGTGGCCACCAATATGATATCGGCCATGGAGCCTATTGCCGGTTACAGCAACAAGCCCTTGAGTGGTGGTCGCCCGTCGGCCGCCAAGACCGGTACTACGCAGTTGGGTGACACCGGCCAGAACAAGGATGCGTGGATGATCGGTTCGACACCGCAGCTGTCGACTGCAGTGTGGGTTGGCAACGTCGATGGTTCGGCGCTCTACAACTCCTATGGTGGCATCATGTACGGCTCGCAAACCCCGGGCGATCTGTGGAAGTACACCATGGATAACGCACTGTCTAACGAGGACTTTGAGTACTTCACCAAGCCGGAGCCAATCGGTGGTGTCGCAGGTGCGCCGCAGTACCAGGCGCCGTCGACCTCTGACTCTGGCTATGACCAGGGCTATGCCCCGGAGACCACAGAAGAGGAGTCGGCCGAGGAGTCGACCTCTGAGTCCTCCGAGGAGCAGCCTGCACCGCTTCCGGTTCCGGGTGGCGATGGCGGAGGCGGTGGCGGCGGAATCGCTGACCTACTGCCCATCCCGATTCCGGGAGGCGGTGGTTTCGGCGGTGGCAATGAAGGCGGCGGAGACCCCGGTAACCCTGGAGGTGGACAGTAAGTGGACACGTGGGTGATTTTCACCATCGTCTGCGTCGCGATTGGCTTCCTGATGTTCGGCACGGCCTTTTGGGGCTTCATGCAGAAGTGGAAACCGGCAATCATTTGGGCTCTGTGCCTGGCAGCTTTCCTATTCGCGACAGTCATTCCGGTGATTATTGCGTTGGCACATGCTTCCTCGACATCAATGTAGGACGCAGGCCAGGTAGTCAGTTGCTAGAGCGTTAACTGCCCACCAAGCACGCGACAACTTCACAATTCAAAGAGGCGCACGCAGTAGCTCTGTGTGCGTCTCTTTCTATTCGGCGCCCTGACACCGCTTGCCAGTACTGCTTGCCGATGGCGCCTGCGATTAGGACATATACCTCTGCCTGCGGTACCCTGGCAGGGTTGCTTGACGCAACGATCCTCCTGCTGCATAGCGGTTGGCATGAAAGACAGTGCCAGCGCACCACGCTGTGTAGCCGAAATACAAGAACTAGACCATAGGAGGTGATGAGGTCCGTGCGTCACTACGAAGTAATGATTATTATCGATCCGTCTCAGGATGAGCGCACCGTAGGCCCGTCCCTGGAGAAGTACCTCGACGTTGTCCGCAAGGAGAACGGCAAGGTGGAGAAGGTGGACATCTGGGGTAAGCGCCACCTCGCCTACCCGATCGAGAAGAAGGAAGACGGCATCTACGTTGTCGTCGACCTCACCTGCGAGTCCGCAACCGTGCTGGAACTCGACCGTCGTCTGAATCTGAACGACAGCATCCTGCGCACCAAGGTGCTGCGGGTTGATCGTTAATCTGCGTCATATTTGCGTAACCAGAGTGCTCGAATGGGACACACCGGTAATGCGAAAGTCGTAGGATAGCGGGCGAAAGCCCCATCATCAGCTCGACAGAATACAACCGAGGAGAAGAAGCATGGCTCAGGGAGACGTACAAATCACGGTGGTTGGCAACTTGGTTGCTGACCCGGAGCTTAAGTACACCCAGAATGGCACCGCCGTGGCGAATTTCCGCGTTGCGTCGACTCCGCGGGTGTACCGAGATGGCCAGTGGGTTGACGGCGAGGGCATGTTCCTCACCTGCAGCCTGTGGCGTGAGGCAGCGGAGAACGCTGTCGAAAGTCTCTCCAAGGGCATGCGCGTCATCGTCCAGGGTCGTCTGCGCCAGCGCAGTTACGAGACCCGCGAGGGCGAGCGTCGTACCGTCTTTGAGGTTGAGGTCGATGAGGTGGGCCCGTCCCTGAAGTTCGCTCGAGCTCAGGTCACGCGCACTCCACGCAACGGCGGTGGAAGCTTTGGCGGCGGCAACCGCGGCCAGGGTGGAAATGCCGGTGGTGGTTTCGGCGGTGGCTTTGGTGGAAACCAGGGCAACCAGGGTGGACAGAGCGATCGCGGTTTTGGTGGCGGAGCTCCTGCGGAAGATCCGTGGAACTCAGCTCCTCCGGCCGGTGGCGGCTTCGGCGGCGATGAGCCTCCGTTCTAAACTCCTTCCAGCCACGGCACTACGTGACTAGTTTGCAGCAGATTTAGCATCCACAATTCTCAAAATCTTTTAAAGACATATCCAGCGAAAGGCAGGGATCATGAAGCTGATCCTCACCGCCGACGTTGACAAGCTCGGTGTCGCAGGCGACATCGTTGAGGTCAAGGCCGGCTACGGACGTAACTACCTGCTTCCTCGCGGACTGGCAATTGTTGCCACCCGCGGCGCAGAAAAGCAGATCGAGGGCATTCGTCGTGCCCAGGAGGCTCGCGCTATCCGCGACCTCGACCATGCACGTGAAGTCAAGCAGAAGATTGATTCGCTCGACAACGTCTCCGTTGCTGTGAAGGCTTCGGAAAATGGCAAGCTGTTCGGTTCTGTCACCAAGGGTGACATCGCCGATGCAGTTCGTAAGGCTTCCGGTCAGGCTATCGACAAGCGCGCAGTCGTGCTTGCTCCGAGCCAGATCAAGTCCCTTGGTAAGCACACCGTTGACATCGCGCTGCACCCGCAGATTACCGCGCATGTTTCCGTACAGGTCGTCGCCGCGTAAGTTCGCGGTTTAGAGTTTTTACTTTGACGGCGGCTGACGAGCACCGCGTTTAAAGACTGCGCGGGCTCTGAGGCCCAATGACAACAGCACACGTGAAGCTCTGATCTTTCGTAGTGAAAGGTCAGGGCTTTTCGTGGTTTAAGGCTGGTTTAAAGCCTTTTATGCAGGTGCTGGAAAGAGCGTCTACGACTTGTCCACAGGCTAACAATGATTTCTGTGGATAAACCTGTGGGTAACTTGCCTGGCTGCCGTGGATAACTCTTCTGGAGTGCACGAGATTTTTATTAATTCATCGTTAATAATCTCCGCATGAGCAGCATCGATGCTAAAGGGGTAACAGAGGATTACATTTGTGCAGGATTAAGGCAAATACGCACTGACCTGCGTAGATAGAATATTTTCGGGTTGAAACTCCGCTACCCCCGTTAACATTCAAGCGGCGGTTTAGGGTTACGGACCGTTCACCTGGACTTTTCTTGATTGTGCACATGTTCTCCCCAGGCTTATCCACAGGTGCTGTGGATAACTTCGGGGATAACCCCTGTCGAGGATTGTTTTCTGGGGCCTTAAAGGGTACTTTTACAGGTCCGTCAATCCGCTCGAGCAGGTATAACTGCGGTAGGTAGTCAGGTGTCCAATGCTGGCGGGCGGAACAGGCATATTGAGTGTGACGGTCAGTCAGCAACAGGGTTGAAAAGGCACCTAAGTGGTCCAGAAGGGGAGGAGCTGCTCACGATGAGTCAGCCTGTAGGTGATGGTGGTCATTCAGGAGCAGGGGACGAGGCGTCGTCCTACTCGGTGAATTCCCACGATGATTCCTTCGATGACGTTCCGCTGCCCCCGGAACCGCCGGTAGAGGATGCGCCACCGGAGGAGTATTCCTTCTCTCAGAGCTCGGGCAACGGATCGTCGGCAAGCGGATCTGGGGCGCGGGACTGGGAGCGAGACCGTGGTCGTGGCGCTCGTGCGAGTGCCGTCGCGGGCGCGACTTTTGAGCGCACCCCGCCGCACAATATCGAGGCGGAGCAGAGTGTGCTCGGCGCGATGCTGCTGAACTCAGAGGTTGTCGCGGATGTGTACGAACAGCTGACGCCGGAGGATTTCTACCGGCCAGCGCACCAGACGATTTACTCGGCGATTTTGCACCTCTACGGTGAGTCCTCGGAAATTGACCCTATTTTGCTGGCAGGTCGTCTGGATCGAACTGGAGACCTGGAGCGCATCGGTGGTCCGCTGTACCTGCACACCTTGGCCTCCCTGGTGCCAACGGCGGCGAATGCGCAGTTCTATGCCCGCATTGTTGCGGAGAAGGCGACAATCCGTCGCCTGGTCGAGGCCGGCACGAAAATCGCCCAGATTGGCTATGCGGGCGCGGAGGACACGGAGCCGGAGCAGCTGGTGGATGAGGCGCAGCAGCTCATCTTCAGCGTTGGACGTGAGAACACGAAGAATGACTACGTTCCCATCGCCGATGTCCTGGATGACACGCTAGAGGAACTGGATCTTATTACCCAAAACGGCGGTCTGGCGCAGGGTGTGCCGACGGGGATTACCAACCTGGACAAGCTGACAAATGGCCTTCACCCAGGTCAGATGGTGATTATTGCGGCCCGTCCGGGTGTGGGTAAGTCCACGCTGGCGATGGACTTCATGCGTTCGGCATCGATTCGCAACGGCATGACCAGCGCAATTTTCTCGTTGGAAATGTCGCGCAACGAAATCATGATGCGCATCATGTCCGCAGAGGCGAAAATCAACATGGCATCTTTGCGCTCCGGTGACCTGGATGAGCGGGACTGGACAAAGCTGGTCGAGGTCGGCGACAAGATTCGTGATGCTCCGCTGTTTATTGATGACTCGCCGAACCTGACCATGATGGAAATTCGCGCGAAGGCACGTCAGCTGAAGCAGAAGCACGATCTGAAGATGATTGTGGTCGACTACCTGCAGCTGATGAGCTCGGGTAAAAAAGTCGAGTCCAGACAGCAAGAGGTCTCGGAGTTCTCCCGTCAGCTCAAGTTGTTGGCGAAGGAACTCGAGGTACCGCTGATTGCAATTTCGCAGCTGAACCGTGGTCCGGAAGCTCGCACAGATAAGAAGCCACAGGTCTCGGACCTGCGTGAGTCGGGTTCGCTGGAGCAGGATGCCGATATCGTCATGCTGATTTACCGGCCGGACTCGCAGGAGGCTGACCATGAACGTGCTGGTGAGGCGGATATTATCGTCGCAAAGCACCGTGGTGGACCGACCGGAAGCATTGCTGTGGCCCACCAGCTGCACTACTCCAGGTTCGCCAACCTGGCGGAGGAGCCCAGCGGTTCTCTCTAGGTGCCTGGCCTAGCCACCCAGAATTAGTGCAATCCGGGTGGCTAGGTAAGGTGAGTGACAGTCAATGGGGCGAGTTTTCGTGCGTTGATGGTTTTGAAGGTTTTGAGGGTTACGCGGAGTCGTCGGGAAGCGGGGAAGCACTATGTCACCAACTGCCGCTCCCGTGGCAGCGGAGGCCAAAGCGAAAAGGCAGAAGAGTGCGCCGAAACAGCGCGTCGGTTGGGTAGATGCGGCTAAGGGGCTGTGCATTCTTTTAGTTGTGCTTGGCCATGCCATCACAGAGCTGCAAGCGCACGGTTACTACACGGCGCAGTGGGCGGGGATTAACTTCTTCCTCGGACCAATCCGTATGCCGCTGTTTTTCCTGCTATCTGGTCTCTTTGCCGGCAAGGCACTCAAGGAGTCGTGGCATAAGTTAGCCAATCGCCGAATCTGGGTGATGGTCTATCTCTACGTGATTTGGGTGCCACTGCGTGACTTCGTGCTTTTCCTCATGCCATATACGCACGTGGATGCCGATGGCATAGTGTCTCCGCCGCCGATTACGGACCACAGCGCGTGGGGGCCGCGAATTTACAACACGCTTCACGCGATCATCGAGCCAACTTCCTACCTGTGGTTTCTGTGGGCGCTGGCGCTGTTTGCAATTCTCACACGAGCATTCCGCTGGGTGCATCCGGTGATTCAGCTCATCGTTACAGGCCTCATTAGTGCATGGGCGCCTTTTGCCTCGTCCAGCTGGTCGTGGGACTTTGTCAGCAAAATGCTGTTCTTCTACGTGCTGGGCATGTACGGCGCGCCCTGGATCTTCCGGATGGCACAGCGTCGCAGTGGTCTCGCACTACTAGTGACGCTGACGGCGTTCCTGTCGGTGGCGATCTGGGTGCAGGCGACCTACTCGAGCTTTAACGAAGGCAACGTCGGCTTCACCCGTGTGTACCTGTCCACCACTGGCGCACTGGCTGCAATCAATGTCATGGCGATGCTGCAGAACACTCGCCTAGTTGTGCCTTTTGAAAAGGTTGGCGGCCGAACGCTGCCTATCTTCCTTATGCACATTCCAATGTTGGTTGTGGTCATGATTATTTGCGACCTCATCCTGCCAAAGGACCCACACTTGGCCATCATGACGCCGCTGGTGACTATCATTGCGGCGATGCTGTGCCTTGGTCTGCACAGGTTGCTGCTTGCCATCGGTGCCGGGTGGCTCTTTGTCCGTCCTGCGTGGGTAGTGCGCATGACTACGCCGGGGCAGCGTGCCCTTCAGCGCAGTCAGAATCCTTCTTCCCTGCCTGAAGGCGAGGCTCCGCGGCAGCCTAAGAGCGAACCTGCTTCCTAATTCAGCTCAACAAGGCGGTAGCGTGGAACCGGGAGCCGATCAGGCGGCAGAAGTGACACAGAGAATAGCCATGAAGAAATGAGAAAGCCATGCGTCTAGCAACGTTGCGATACCAGGGTGCAACCCGCGCCGCTGTTCTCGGCGACGGCGTAGCGGTCCTTTTTGATGACCACTGTCTCGGAGATGTGTTAGCGCGGCCAACGTGGCGTCGTGAAGCGGAAGAACTCTTGGCGGAGGCGGGGAACAACCCTGACAACGTCATGGCGGAGAGCGCGTGGGCGTTCGCACCGCTGATTACGCGGCCGGGCAAAATCGTCTGCGTCGGCTTGAACTATGCCGCACACATCGACGAGATGGGGCACCAGCGCCCCGAGGTGCCAACGTTATTCGCGAAGTTTGCCGATGCCGTCGCCGGTGCGAAGGATGATATCCGAGTGCCGGAGGCCTGCGCGGAGAAGCTCGATTACGAAGGCGAGCTCGCGGTTATCGTCGGCGAGACCTGCCTGCGGGTGTCGGAGGAGCAGGCACAGGACGCTATCGCTGGGTACGCGATTATGAATGACTTCACTCAGCGCGATTTCCAGTACGCTACCGCGCAGTGGCTACAGGGGAAGACGTTGCAGCGCGCCAGTGCTTTCGGGCCGTGGATGCTCACGGCCGATGCTTTCGATGCGGACTCCGCGCGGGTGCGCACATACGTCGACGGAGAGCTGCGCCAGGATGCACCGATTGCGGACCTTGTTTTCTCCCCGGCGAAGTTGATCGCCTACATCTCACAGTTCGTGCAGCTGAACCCGGGCGATGTCATCTCCACGGGAACGCCGGCGGGTGTTGGACACGGCATGAGCCCGCAGACCTACCTTCAGGATGGTCAGGAAATGGTCATCACCATCGATGGCCTGGGTAAACAGGCCAACACTGTCCGCATCAACCACTAGCTCGCGCCGCTTTACGACGTTCCCGCGAACCCGGCGGGAATGAATCGACCCCCGCGTGCGTTGTGGGAGACTAACGGGTAAAAACCTACGTAAAGAACGTGAAGTTAGAACACGACGTTAAAGAGTAAGAGGAGTTAGACCCATGGCAACTGTTGATATTACGAACGAGACTTTCGCTGAGACTATTCAGAACAACGACATTGTGCTCGTTGATGCCTGGGCATCCTGGTGCGGTCCGTGCCGCCAGTTCGCCCCGATTTATGAGAAGGCTTCCGAGAAGCACTCAGAGGTAGTGTTCGCAAAGCTGGACACCGATGCCAACCAGGAGGTTTCGGCAGCCCTGGGCATTCAGTCGATTCCGACGCTGTTTGTTTTCCGCGAGGGAATCCTGCTGTTCCAGCACTCTGGTGTGCTGCCGGAGGCCGCCCTGAGCGATCTGGTTGGCCAGGCTTCGGAGCTGAACATGGATGATGTCCGTGCGCAAATTGCCGAGCAGGCCGCACAGGATAGCGCTACCGAGTAAACTCTGCGGTTCAGCCCGCATACTGTGCGTTTTCCGACTTGGAGCACTTCCGCGTAAGCCCCCGCGCCTGAACTAGCCCTCAAGCGCGCGGGGGCTTTTTGTATCTAGTCCGCGCGCTGGCCACGAATGAGCCAGCCAATACCAAAGCCAGCGAGTGCTGCTACTAGCGCCCACAGGGCTGGAGCGACTTTGTTTGAGTCCTCCTCAATCGACAGTGGTGCGCTGGTGCGGGCGTGCTTTGTCTCCTTCTCACCTGTTGGCGGAACCTGCCCGTCTGGGAACACGTGCTTGACAGCTTCGGTGAGTTCGTTGGCGGTCAGGTTTTTGCCCAGAACCGCGATAGCGTAACGGTCATCGTCGCCAAGGAATCCGGCAGTGGTGTGCTGCTCTTCGTACCAACCGGACTTGTTGGCAATCGTTTCCTTCGGTAGCGCTGCACGCAGACCGAAGTTCTGGTCTGCATCGCCGTAGGAGTAGCGCGGCAGTGAGTACATCAGCTGACGCATGTATTTGGTCTCCGTGTCGCTCAGCCCGCCTTCTTCGCTCAGCATCCGGTCAAAGTAGGCAACCATGTCGGCTGGCGTACTGGTGGTGGCTCCCCACATAGGTGAGCCGACAGTCTTATCCGAGAGGCCGTAGCGCTGTCGGACATTGTCAACGATGCGTACACCGCCGTAGGAATCCCACAGCTCGTCAGTTGCTTCGTTGTTGGAGTATCGAATCATGTCGTCGCGCAGCATGGCGTCGGGGTTGCCCTCAACCGGCATATCACCCTGGCCAGCGACAATCTCGCCCTTCTTCGGCTGCGTGTAGTTGGAATAGGCCACAACGTCGGCGACGAATACCTTCATCAGGCTGGCGAGGCGAAAAACATCATCACAGTGTGAGTTGCAGATGAACTCACCGGTCTGGCGATCCAGAATGCCCATGCCGAGCATGCCGCCCTTAGCGTCGAACTTCTCAGTCACTTCGTCGAGACGAGTTTGCACGCCAAGGCCCCACTGGGTCTTCGCCCCTGGCACAAGTGGGGGAAACTCCTTCGGCTCACTTTTCACAGTGCTTTCCGACGGCTCCGTCGAGGACGTTTCCGATGTCGGTGAAGAGGTTTTCTCGGTCGACTTCTCAGCCGACTGTTCCGCCGACTTCTCTGCGGTTCGCCCTGTGCTCTTCTCGGGAGCCTTTTCAGTTGGCTTTTCGGTGGTCTTCTTGGTTTTTGCGTCGGAGGGCTTAGCCGGCTCCGTTGACGATGGAGCTGCTACGACTACCTGCGAAAATGCACCGGTATCGGTGGAGTCAGCAGTTGCGGTGACTGTCGCGTTAGCCAGCGGCGCAGTTGCTGACAGAGTAATTACCGCGGCGAGACTCGCGGCCAGTCCGCGGTACGTGCGTTGAGGGCAATGAACCATGTTTAGAGAGTTTACAACTCTGGGGGAGTCTTGCTTGTCGGTAACCAGCTCTTTCCGTTTGCCGAGAGAGAGCGAGCTAGCTCACGTACAATTTTTTAAGAGATGGAATCTTCTCGGTTCCGATTAGTTATTCCGCATATGTTGAGGAAGGTTGGATTTGCATGGCTAATCCATTTGCCAAGGGCTGGAAGTACATGATGTCTTCGTTCGATAAGAAGATCGAGGACAATGCGGATCCTAAGGTTCAGATTGCACAGGCAGCTGAGGCCGAGCGTCAGCGCCATCAGGAGATTCAGCGTCAGGCTGCGGCTATCATCGGCAACCGCAATCAGCTGGAAATGCAGCTGGGGCGGTTGACCTCTGAGCGTGACAAGATTACCGAGAACACCCGCCAGGCACTCGCCAATGCGGATCAGGCTCGTGCCAAGGGCGATGAGGCCACTGCACAGAAGATGGAAAGCACTGCTGAGGTGTTTGCCACCCAGCTGGTGAATGTTGAAAAGGAGCTGGAAAATACTACGCAGCTCCACCAGCAGGCCGTATCTGCTGCTGAGGAGGCACAGCGTCAGGCGCAGCAGTCGCAGGCTCGCTACGAGCAGATTAAGCAGGATATCCGCAAGCTGGAGTCGCAGGCGGATCAGGCCAAGATGCAAGAGACCGCGTCGAAGACTCTCCAGAGCATGCAGGGTATTTCCGAGGATCCGAATGTGCCGACTTTGGATTCGGTCCGTGAGAAGATTGAAGGCCGCTACGCCAATGCGTTGGGCGCTCAGGAGCTCGCGGAATCCTCACAAGCAGGTCGCATGGCTGAGATCGAGACTTCGACTCGCGATGCCGCTGCCGACATGCGTCTGGCCGAAATTCGTGCCCAGATGAATAATGAAAACGCTGCTCTCGAATCCGGTTCTGCCGCGAAGGATAACGCCGGCGAGCTGGAGTCCGCCGAGTCCGCCGAGGCTGTCGAGGACACCACAACGGACGCAGACGAAGCGAAGTAGCGTTCACCAGTTGCCAACAATCGTCAACAAGAAAGTGTCGGGGTTTATGTCAGTTTGAGCGGGAAAAACCACCCTAAACTGACATAAACCCCGACACTTTCTCGCGCCAGCAGCGCCAGCAGCGACAGTAGCGCCAGCAGCGACAGTAGCGCCAGCAGTGCTGAAGCCACCGAAACTGCCGAATCCGTGAGGCGCGCTATTACTCCAATTCGCCGTTCTTCCGCGCGAGCAGCACTCCGCGGATACCGGCGTGGAAACCATCGCGCAGATTGACGCGCTGCGTCTCCGTCAGCGTGTATTCGTGCAGGGTTTCGCACGCAAACTGCAGCAGCGGACGATCAATGTCCGGTGGCAGCCCACCACCAGAGAGCAAGTGGGCACTATCGCGCGCCTGCTCGTTCGCAATATTCTCGTACCACCAGTTCGCGTACTGCTGTCCCACATCGAACGGCGTCTGAAAACCCGCGGATGCCCACACCTCGTTCGGCAGGGGCACGTATCGACTACGCAGCTTCCTCCTTGGCGCCATCATCGAAGGATTCGGCCGCGGGCTTGGTTTCGGCGTACTCGTGTTGGCACCGTCTTCGCTTGTCGACGACTCCGTCGCCGACCCCCCACTGCCAACTGCAGTCGACGACGCGGAATCGGGGGCAGACGCGCCTGCATTCTCGGCTCCGGTGTTGTTCGCAGTGTCGTTACCAGCCCCACTGCCAGTGTTGACTGTCGCGCCGGGCATGGCCGCTGGAGAAGGCTGTGCTGGCTGCGTTGGCTGCGTTGGTGAGGCAGCCGAAACGCCCGAAGCAGCGGAATCCACCCGTGTAGCTTCCGAACCGCCGGTGCGCTCTACCTCAGCGCGGTGCTCAGCCTGCGCCGGGATTTCCCGGGCACCCATCTTGGCCGCGTGCTCGACCTCGTTGAACTTCGGCGAGTCGGCCTTGGCCGTCGGCGTGGCTGCGGCATTGTCTTCGCTGCGACAGTCGGAGTCGCTGTCAGCCGTGGGGGATGGCACAACGCGCTGGTCCTGCGGAACCTCCGGAGTTCCGGCCTCCGGCGAAGCAGCGTCACCGTCGGCGGCGGAGGGAGTGTTCTCCGTGCCGTCGGCAAGCGAGCCCTCGCCCGGAGGAGTGATGCGCGTATCCGGCACGCAGGTAGCGCCGAGATCTTCGATTGGTTCGGCATCGCCCAGCGGCTTATTCGTGCGGACGACCGGTGGGATTGGGCCTTCGAGGACATTGAGCTGCATGGCGTCGGCGAAGTCCTCGCGGGGATCGAGGATCGTCGTCGAATCGCAGGCATGGCGAAGTGCACCGGACATGGAGTCCCAGCCGAAGCCGTAGAGATGCACGCGCACACCGGCAGCCGAAGCCTCGGCGACGCCGGGCAGCATGTCCGCATCGCCCGAGACCAGCACGATATCGGAAACTTGGTTGCGCAGGCCGGCGACAACCATGTCTGCGACGAGCCGAGTATCGACGGCCTTCTGCGTCCGTCGGTCACCCCATTCAATGAGTTGACCTGCGCGCAGCTGCACACCATCGATCGTGCGCAGTGAGCGCTGGTAACGATGCGGCCCCGACTCCGGGATGCCGTCGTACCAAAGTTGCCGCTGAACTGGCTGGTTCAGCTGCTGGTTAATCATTCGGTCAAGGACACTAACTACTTCTCTAAGGTCGATTTCTAATTGCCCGCGGGCTCCGGTTTCCCACGAGTTGTAAAAGCTCGCCAATAAATATGACGTATCGACGAACACCAATGTGCGTTCAAGCATGGCTCCTAATTCCTGATTCTTTATTAACTAAATAAGCAAACCGGTTACATCGACAAGGATGCCCGAATAATTCATTCTATGCGCTAAACATGTTTAACTTCAGGGACTATTCTTAATAAGCCGCATCACTTTGACCGCTCTTCGCGGGTTGGCAGGAGTGCGAGTCGACGAGAAGGCACCGATCAATTTAGGTATTGACGTGCAAAGAAATCGCCCCGCGAAGAGTACGACCACACAGGAGAAGGGGAGTTACAAACAGGTATGAGACGCTGGTTCGGCCTATTGGTTCTCATTACTGTGTTGGGACAAGCGGTTTTCAACGGCGGTCGCGTGCTGCTTTCTTGGCGAGTCCTCGATTTTGGCGGTTCCGCCGCCACCGTCGGCTGGTTCACTGCCGCGTTTTCACTTGTACCTCTTATTATTGCGCTTCCCGCCGGCAAGCTTGTCGACAGTCATCGCGCCACCGAAGTCATGTACTCCGGTCTCGTCGCCACTGTCATTGCTGCAGCAGTAATGGCGCTCTCGCCCAACCTACCTATTCTTCTGCTCGGCTACGTGGCCCTGGGTTTTGCCCACATGACCACGCTCATCGCCGCTCAAGGCATGGTTTCGCACCTGCGTGGCGGCGTCGCCGGGCTCGATAGCCTCTTTGCTTATTTCACGCTCGGGATCTCCGTCGGGCAGTTCCTCGGCATCGTCGGTGCAGGTCTGCTCACTCCCAACCACGACGGCAGCGCCATGACCGCCACCACTTCCGCACTCTGGACGATGACGGGAATCGGCGCGGTCGCCCTGATCATCGGCTGGCCGGTCGCAACTGCTTATCGACGGCACGAAGCGAATGCAGCCGCCGAAGTGCAAGCTGCTAGCTCAACTGAGCAATCCCCGGCGTCGACTGTTAGCGACCGCAGCCGGATGGACAAGAGGCGGCCGGCGCAGGCCGAAGCCAGCGGCGCATCGGTCCTAAGCATCCTGCGTATCGACGGCATGTCCAGCGCCATGGTTGTATCAATTGCGGTCATCGTAGCCATTGACCTGTTGACGGCATATGTGCCGGTGCTGGGACGCGAACTGGGCTTTAGTGTTGCCGAGGTGACGGCAATCCTTGGTGCGCGTAGTGGCCTCGCGATTATTTCCCGAGCCCTCATGCCGACTGTTTTGCACCGAGCTAATCGCAATCGAGTCCTTATCATTGCAGTTTGTGCCGGTGTCCTGCCGCTTTTGGCAATGCCGTGGCTACAGAGTGCGTGGCTGATGGTTGTCGCGGTTGGTATCTGTGGCTTGGCATGGGGTTTTGTCATGCCCATGTCAATGACGTGGGTGAGCTCCCTGGTGGATGCCGAGGTGCGCGCTCAGGCGCTATCCATCCGACTGATGGGTAACCGCTTGGCGCAGGTCATCCTGCCGCCGGTTGCTGGTTTGGGTGCTACCGCGATGGGTGCAGGCAGCGTGTTTCTGGGTGCGGGTGCGCTGATGGGGGTCGCGTCTGCCACTGCTTGGCGACGACTCGCAGGTGACAAGGCGGCTCTGACTAAGTAATTGGTCGATTTCTGAGTTGCTGAAAAGTAGCGCCCGAGCCGTAGGAAGGCTCAAATCTGGCGTACAGAGTTAACTAAAGTGATTCGTTTTCCAGGTTCTACCAGCGGATTCGCTTAAATGGGGGCATGTGTGTAATGTATCTGGAGGTCAGCGCGGCCAGGCAGTTTATGTGTTTGGTTGGCTGAT